>JAFUKS010000080.1 GCA_017473445.1 Lachnospiraceae bacterium | reverse complement strand
ATTCAAAGGGCTCTGTATATTCTGCCTCGAAGGACCCACTAACAATCAATTCTTCTATGGTACTGTAGGAAAATGCATTGTTCCCTACCAGTAGGCCTGCTGTATCCAACTGTTCAAATACCAGCTGATTACATTCATAAAAGGCCTGTTCCCCAATAGTCTTTAGACTCCCCGGCAAATTCACCCTTGTAAGCTTATCACAATCATAAAATGCATTCTTTCCCAACAGAGTAAGACCTTCCGGCAACGTCACTTCTCTCAAATCCCGGCAATTGCCTATGGCTCTCTGTCCGATTTCCGTTACTCCTGCAGGCACCTCCAGCGTCTCCAGTGTAAATACCCCATTCAAGATAAAAGCCGGCATGCGGGTAAGTCCCGGTTCGTAGCTGACCGTCTTTACATTGGCCCATTCAAAGGGCTCTGTATATTCTGCCTCGAAGGACCCACTAACAATCAATTCTTCTATGGTACTGTAGGAAAATGCATTATTACCTACTGTTAACCCTGCGGTATCCAGCCGTTCAATCACCAGCTGTTTACAAGCGTAAAATGCCGATTCACCAATCTCTTTCACGCTATCCGGCCACTGTATCTGCACCAGATTTTTATACTCTGCCAAGGCTCGCTTCCCAATACGGGTAATATTTCCCTCCAAAACAATTCCAAAGGGCTCTGACAAATCATATTTGGTCAGCTCTTCTTCTACCACCTCTTTGGTTAATTCTCCATCACAGGAAATCCTAATGATGTTGGCCGGCCAAAGGGCCTCCTGCACCGGCTTGTCAACAGGCTGTATGGTTTGATGCTCTCTATCTATGAGGACTTCCTCTTGCACCATTTGCTCCTGCTGCACCGGTTCCTTTATATCCCAAGCAGGAGTTATCGTCTGTGCCATGGTAAATACTGTAGCCGCCGAAGCAATACCATATACTACCTTTTTTAGTAGCTTGGTATGTTTCTTCTGTCTTGCCGCTGCTGCTTTCTTCAGGCCATCGTCAGCAGGCGGCTTCATCATCTCATTTGAAAATTCACTGACATTTTCCCAGTATTCCGTAGGGGGCTCAAAATACTCCTTAGATGTCCCCATATCCTCCCGGGGGTGTTGCAGCTCCGTAACGCTACCATATTCCGCTCCCGTAGTTATGTATTCATTTTTCATAGGACTTCACCACATTTATTTATTATGTATATCCAACTGAGGATAAGGAATATTGATGCCTTCCTTATCAAACATAATCTTTATCTCTTTATTCAGAAGTCTTCTTCCTTTAAAAATATTCTCTTCTGTTACATCCGCAATAATCCGCAGTACCACTCCGGAATCAGCTAATGCTTCCACGCCTGCAAACTCCACCCTATCTATAAAGATGTCTGTGTGCTTTTCCTTGATTTTCTTTAAAATCTTTACCAGCTGACCTTCCAGCTCCTCCAGATCAGCCTCGTAAGATACACTCACGTCACATACTGCCACCGAACGCTGATTAGAACGGTTCACAATATTCTTCAATTCAGAATTATTTATAATCTTAATATTTCCGCCGCTGTCTTCCAAACTTAAGGTACGGATACCGATTTCTTTTACTTTACCACGGAAGCCGTCAATCTCCACAATGTCTCCCACATTATATTGATTTTCAAAAAGAATGAAGACGCCGGTCACCAAATCTGCAGCCAGACTCTCAGCACCAAAACCTAAAATCAAAGCAAAGATCCCCACACTGGCAAAAATCGTGCTGACATTTACTCCTAAAATGGTCAATATCCAGCAAAATGCCACCAATACGGATAAATACTTAATCAAACTGGATACCACGGTAGCCAGGGTACCGGTACGCCCCTTTCTGCTACGGAACAATCCCAAAACCATTAACAGTACATTGCTGAGTAACACCACCAGTGCCAAAGCCAGCACCACGTTCAACACCATACCGCCATCAATTGTCACCTTGGGTCCTACTTCTCCAAGGCTCTCGAATAAATCGGTATTCTTGGAAGCCAATGTAATCGCTGCAAAAAGGGCTCCTGAAACAATGATGGATAGCAAACTCTTAAAAAATTGTTTTTTCATTATGTATCTCCTTTTCTTCCGTATCAGCTTATTTTTTTCAGTATAGCATGCACTTTTCCTGCTTGCAAGCTTGCAAAAGGGTGCGACTATGCCGCACCCCAAAGAAAATTTTTCCTTTATTCCTGTATGTATCCCCGCAACTGGTCTGTTTTATCTTTAATCGTATCGAAGGCTTTTTTTACTTCTTCCGCACATTCCATATTACTGGTGGATATCTCTCCCACATGCTCTGCGCTGGCAGTTACTTCTTCTGTAACCGCTGACAGTTGAACAATATTCTCCACAATCTTATTATTCGCATCTGCCAATGCAATAATCTGGCCGTTCACCTGCTCCACATCTTCAATCAAATCTGTCATATTGGTATTCAGCTTCTGGAAGCTTTCTGCCGCTTCTAAAATCTTAGCATTCTGATAATCCGTAGCCTCCACGGAAGTATTCAGGGACTCGGTCACCTCTGCCGCATTCACATTCAATTCGGAAATTATTCTGGTAATTTCTTCGGTAGAGGTCTTGGTCTGCTCTGCCAGCTGTCTGATTTGATCAGCTACCACTGCAAAACCTCTTCCGGCCTCTCCCGCCCGAGCACTTTCGATGGACGCATTCAGTGCCAGCAAATTGGTTTGATTGGAAATATTCAAAATAATACTTACAATATCTGCCACTTCCTTGGTCTTGCCCATCAAGCGTTCCATTGCCACTGACACCTGTTTATTGGTCTCAGAAAGCTGCACGGACCGCTCCTTTAATTCTTCCATAACCGTAATATTGGTCCTGATACTCTCATTGGAATCGGTAGCAATCTCCACCATCTTCCGGGAACGACTCTCTGTATCCTCAATGGCCTCCTGGATGCTCTGGGTCATGGTATTTTGTTCTTCAATATTCAAGGCGGTAGTATTGGTAGCCTGGGTAATCTCATGCATACTCACGGAAACATTCTCCGTTACTTCCACCAGCTTGGCAATCAGGTCCGCACTTCTGTCAGACTCATCTGCCACCGTCTTGGATACAGTGGCGATTCCTTCCAGCATCATCTGCTGTTTCTCAGCCTGCTCCTCTACGGCACCCAATGCATGATCATTGAAATCCTTAATAATCCGGCTCAGCTTGCACAGGATAAAAACACATACCTCAAAGCAAAGAACTCGAATCATATCATTAACAGTCGCCGTCTCCGGGTGCGCAATCAGTCTGGCCGCTGTAATTGCAATACCAATTACCCCATACAAAAGGGAAAACAAGCGAAATAAAGCAGGCACATAATAAGGTATCAATAAGGCCAAGGTAGCCAGCATACCAAATAAAACAAAGTCTGCGTCCGTTTTCAGACCAATGATCAGTGCTTCAAGAGCCACTTCAGCGGTAACTGCCATGCATACCAAACGACTGGTTTTGGTCTTTAAATATAAAACAAAATTACCAATTGCAAAAATAAGAATCAGTGCCGTATTCAGATACACATATCCATAGGTAATATCCTGCTTGGACTGGGCCGTCACTTTCATCCACAGATAAGCCAAAAACAATACCCATAAAAATCCGGATATGGGTAAATAGAACCGATTCATTCTTTTGTTACGCTCTATAACATCATTGTAACGAAACTTTTTTTCCAATGGTGCCATACTTCCCGTCCTCCTTCAAACAACAATGTGTTAATTTATTTTACTCCTTTTAGTATGTTTTTTCAACAATTATTCTACCTTTATGCGAATTGTATGACTTTTTTTGCAAAAAAGAAGGACTTACTTCTTCACACGAAGTAAGTCCTTATAGGTGGGAAAATCTCATAAATGATACCCCCTGGAAAAATACTCAAAAGGATGAAGACGACTGTCTTTTCCGTAAGTAACCGTTTTACAACACAAAGAATCTGCTCTTTTCTCTTCAACCTCTT
>JAFUKS010000079.1 GCA_017473445.1 Lachnospiraceae bacterium | reverse complement strand
TCCTATTTCAACCACTGCCACGGCGGATTTCTGTGGTGCAATGGCATTGGCTTATGAGATTTATGCTCAGGTAGACGAATCCTTTGCCGAAGACTGCTTGAAAGCAGCAAAAAAAGCTTGGAACTATCTGGAACAACATCCGGAATTGATTTTTGAAAATCCTTCTGACATTACCACCGGTACCTACGAGGATACCAAAGATACAGATGAACGATATTGGGCCGCAGCACAAATGTATCGTGCCACAAAAGATATCACCTATTGGAATACACTACGTACCCTTCCTGCTGAAAACGGATTGGGATGGCAAACCATGGGTGATTACGGAAATATCGCTTTACTAACCACGCCGGGGATAGATATAACTTCTTCCCTTTATCAACAGGCGTATACAAGTATTATTTCACAGGCCAATTATTATTTGTCTGTGATAGAAAGCAGTCCCTATGATATTTCTATTGATACCTTTTATTGGGGCAGCAATATGAGCGTAGCCAATGGGAGCATTCTTTTAATCCATGCCTATCAGTTGACCCATGACAGCACCTATCTGTATGCAGCAGAGGCGAATCTGCACTACTTGCTGGGGCGAAACGGAGTGGACACATGCTTTGTCACCGGATACGGTCAGGTATCCCCCTTGCATCCCCATCATCGGGTATCCATGATTGTGGGCGTGCCTGTAAAGGGGATGTTGGCGGGTGGTGTAAATTCTTTCCTACAGGATGATATCGTGGTGAAAATATTGGCAACAGCCGCACCGGATCAGTGTTATTTTGACCATTCGGCAAGTTACTCCACCAATGAGGTAGCCATTTATTGGAATTCCTCCCTGACTTATTTACTGACCTTATTGGAGAGCAATTACGATATATAAATACATAAGATTGGATATAAAACTATGAAAGATAAATTGTTTGGCATCCTTCTGTGTGCCATCACAGCAGGTATTGCTACCTTTTTAACCAAATTACAAATAGTAAACTTCTCGTTGGAAATCATCGGAGCACCTGTATTTGCCATTCTCATGGGTATGTTGATTACTCTGTGTAAACCTACTTTGGCGGATACGTCCCAATTAAAGAATGGCATTAAATTTACTTCTAAGAAAATACTCCAATGGGCAGTCATTATCTTGGGATTCTCCATGAATCTGGGAACCATTGCCAAAATGGGCAGTCAAAGTCTGCCGGTCATCCTATCCACCATCAGTACTTCACTGATTGTAGCTTTTCTCATGATGAAGTTACTCAAAATGGATGGTAAAGTATCTTGTTTGATAGGTGTAGGCTCCTCCATTTGCGGCGGCTCTGCCATTGCAGCTACCGCACCGGTAATAGAAGCAGATGATCAGGAAGTGGCACAGTCCATCTCTGTTATTTTCTTATTTAACGTGATTGCCGCCTTGGTATTCCCTTATTTTGGCCAAGCCATCGGCTTTGGTTCAGAAGGTTTTGCCATTTTTGCAGGTACCGCAGTGAACGATACTTCTTCCGTGACAGCAGTGGCATCCACTGCAGAAGGGCTCTATGGTGTAGAGGGTATTTTATCCTCCGCAGTAACGGTAAAATTGGTACGTACCCTGGCTATTATACCGATTACTCTGATACTTGCCATGTACCGCACCTGGAAAGCTAAAAAACAGGGAACTCAGGGCAGTGATAATGATTTTTCCATCAAAAAGATTTTCCCCTGGTTTATCCTGTTCTTCGTGGCAGCATCCATCATTACCACAGTGGTTGGCTTATTGCCCGAAAATATATTTACTGTATTTTATAATAATACCTTTATAAAGGCCACCAAGTGGGTAGCTAAATTTTTCATCGCTATGGCCATGTGTGCCATTGGCTTGAACACTAACTTGGTAAATTTGATAAAAAAGGGCGGCAAACCCATTCTCATGGGATTCTGCTGTTGGACAGCTATTACAGCTGTATCCATCGGTGTACAGTTACTGATGGGCATGTTCTATACCGAACTATAAGATATACAAAACCAGATAGATATGCCCATTGTGACCATACTTCATGTATAGAGGTATAAAAAAGGAGATTACCTATGATTTTTCGTGAAAAAAAGGAAGACAATGGTTGGATATTACTGGAATATAGCACCACCTGGAGATATGGTTATGATTTCCTATTGGATGCTGCCCAAATCATTATCGATACAGACATGGGCACTCAACTCCAGAGAGTGGCTATATCTATTGCTGCTCTTACCCATGCACTGGCAGTCAGCTTAGCCGGTAGGGTACGGGTGAATTCCATTTCTCCCGGCTGGATTGATACGGATTATAAGGAATACACCGGCCCTGATGCAATACAACAGCCTGTCGGACGGGTTGGTAATCCGCAGGATATTGCAAATATGGTATTGTTTTTATGCTCTGACAAGGCAGGATTTATCACCGGAGAAAATATCTGTATCGACGGTGGTATGACGAAACAGATGATTTATCATGGAGAACATGGCTGGTCTCTAACCTAAAACATACAAGGAGCAACTTATGGCTACATGGAATTCCAGGGGACTGCGTGGTTCCACTTTGGAAGAAATGATTAACAGAACCAATGAAAAATATGCGGAAAGCGGACTGGCACTGATTCAAAAGGTACCCACTCCCATTACGCCCATCAAAATGGATAAAGAAAAAAGACAGATTACCCTTGCCTATTTTGAACAGAAGAGTACCGTGGACTACATTGGTGCAGTACAGGGGATTCCGGTATGCTTTGATGCCAAGGAATGTGCGGTAGATACCTTTTCCCTGCAAAATATTCATGCCCATCAGGTAGAATTCATGGAAAAATTTGAAAAACAGGGGGGCGTTGCTTTTTTTCTGATTTATTATACTCATAAAAATGTGTTATACTATTTACCCTATGAAATGCTACGTTTCTTTTGGGACAGAGCCCAGGATGTTGGACGGAAGAGTTTCCGCTATGAGGAACTGAATCCTGCTTATATTCTTCCCCAACACCATGGGGTGCTGGTTCCTTACCTGGAAGGATTGAAGCTGGATTTGGAGGACCGGGAAGAGGAATAAATCTTGCCCCATCAGAAAACCCTGCAAATAAAAATATTTCACTTGACAGTAGTATTGTCATTGGTTATACTAGTGGAAAGTTTATTGTGCTACTATGCTAATTGATTAGCACGTTACTTCGTTAAAGCAGTGCTGAGTAATAAATATTGATAAAGCATGCATATGCCGTATTCCGGCAGAATGAGAGGAATTATGAGTAAAAGATTATTACATACCCCCGACGGTGTACGGGATTTATATGGTACAGAATTCGGACGCAAATTAGAGATTCAAAAGCAGATTATGTCCCGGATGCAGTCCTACGGCTATCAGGAAATTCAGACACCTACTTTTGAATATTTGGACGTATATTCCAAGGAGATAGGTACCACACCTACCCGTGATTTATATAAATTCTTTGATAAGGAAGGTCATACGTTAGCCCTTCGTCCGGATTTCACCCCTTCTGTAGCCAGATGTGTGGCTAAATACTTTATGGAAGAGACGAAGCCCATCCGTTTATGCTATGTGGGCAATACCTTCACCAATTCTTCTCTGTTACAGGGTAAGCTGAAGGAAGTAACCCAGATGGGTGTGGAACTAATCAATGACACCTCTGTGGAAGCAGATGCGGAAATGATTCAGCTGGTGGTTGAATCCTTAAAGAGCAGCGGCCTTACTAATTTCAAGATTATCATCGGTGAAGCAGAATATTTTGAAGGCATTTGTGAAAAGGCCGGTCTGGACCGGGATATTATCAGCGAATTACGTAGCTATGTAAGCGACAAAAATTACATGCCTGTATGTGAGATTCTGGAACAACAGCCGATTCCTGCATCCAGCAAGGAAATTATCCGTAAAATGGCAGATATTACCAGTGATTTCAGTGATTTTAGTGTAGCCAGAGCACTGGCAGATAATCCCCGTTCCCTGGAAGCTGTGGACCGTCTGGAACAACTTAGTCAGGTGCTGAAAGACAATCAGATGGAAGAGTATGTGTCCTTTGATTTAAGCATGGTCAGCGAATATACTTATTATACGGGCATTATTTTCAAGGCATATTCCCGTGGGGTAGGTTCTCCTTTGGTCAGCGGCGGACGCTATGATAAATTGCTCCATCGTTTTGGCAAGGATGCGGCAGCTATCGGTTTTGCAGTAGTGATTGATGAATTAATGGCAGCCTTAAGCCGACAGGACAGCGGTAAGGACCAGTATCTGACCTTTGCCCTGGGCAAGGGCCGTCTGGCACAGAAGACCCTGGAGCTGCTGGAACAAATCGGTATCACCTGTGAAGAAATGAAAGATAAGAGCTCCCGTAAGCTGATTTTTGTAAACGAGGAATTAAAGGTACGTTTCTTCTTATCCAAGGGTCCTGATGTACCTACTTATGTAGAATATGGTGCGGCGGACATCGGCGTGGTAGGAAAAGATACCATTGAAGAAGAGCAGCGTAATGTATGTGAGGTGTTAGACCTTGGCTTTGGCAAGTGCCGTATGTGCGTATGTGGTCCTGCTTCCGCCAGAGAATTGCTACAGCATCATGAACGTATCCGTGTGGCCAGCAAGTATCCGGAAATGGCCAAGGATTATTTCTACAATAAGAAGCACCAGACTATTGATATTATCAAGCTCAACGGTTCTGTAGAATTAGGTCCCATCGTGGAGCTGTCTGATGTCATCGTGGATATCGTAGAAACCGGTTCCACCTTGAAGGAGAATGGCCTGGAAGTACTGGAGGAGATTTGTCCTCTGTCCGCCAGAGTGATTGTGAATCCCGTAAGTATGCAGATGCAATCTGCCCGTATCAAAGAGCTGATTGGCAAACTCCGGGATATTGTAGCAACTGAAACAAAATAATAGTAGCGGCTGACCTTCAGCCCTGTTTATAAAGGTAGGTAAGCATATGAGAATTATCAAATTAACCAACGAGACCAAAACCAATGTTTTGGAAGACTTATTAAAAAGAAGTCCTAACAACTACGGCACTTATGAAAGCACCGTAAATGAAATTATTGAAAATGTTAAAACCAATAAGGACCAGGCATTATTTGAATACACTGCTAAGTTTGATAAATATACTTTAACAGCAGAAAACATCAAGGTTACCCGGGAAGAAATTGAAGCGGCTTACAAGGAGCTGGATCCCGAATTAATCGAAGTAATCAAGAAATCCGCAGAAAACATCCGTACATTCCACAATAAGCAGCTTAGGAACAGCTGGTTCGATGCTAAACCCGACGGTACCATCCTGGGCATGAAAATCACTGCCATTGAAAAGGCGGGAGTCTATGTCCCCGGTGGTAAGGCAGCTTATCCTTCCAGCGTACTGATGAATGTGATTCCTGCAAAAGTAGCAGGTGTGGATGAAATCATTATGACCACCCCTCCCGGAGCCACCGGCAAGGTAAATCCCGGTACTCTGGTAGCAGCAGATATTGCAGGTGTAGATACCATCTACAAGGTAGGCGGGGCTCAGGCTATCGCAGCTATGGCATTTGGTACCCAGTCCATTCCTAAGGTGGATAAGATTACCGGCCCCGGCAACATTTTCGTAGCTTTGGCTAAGAAAGCAGTATACGGTTATGTAAGTATTGATTCCATCGCCGGTCCCAGTGAAATTCTGGTACTGGCTGATGAAACAGCTAATCCCCGTTATGTGGCGGCAGATTTACTGTCCCAGGCGGAACACGATGAATTAGCCAGCGCTATTTTAATTACCACTGACCAGAAATTAGCTGAAGCAGTATCTGTAGAAGTAGATAAATTTGTTGCAGAGCTGCCCAGAACCGAAATCATCCAGAAATCCCTGGACAATTACGGATATATTTTGGTAGCAGAAAATATGCAGGATGCCATTGATGCGGTCAATGAGATTGCTTCCGAGCACTTAGAGATTCTTACCAAGAATCCTTTCGAGACCATGACCAAAATCCGTAATGCAGGTGCTATTTTCCTGGGCGAATATGCGTCCGAGCCTTTGGGTGATTATTTTGCAGGTCCTAACCACATTTTACCTACCAACGGCACTGCAAAATTCTTCTCCCCTGTAAATGTGGATGACTTTATTAAGAAAACCAGTATTATTTCCTACTCCAGAGAGGCTTTGGAAAAGATTCACACTGATATTGAAGCAGTTGCAGAAAGAGAAGTCTTATATTCACACGCAAACAGTATTAAAGTAAGATTTGAATAGTTTTTAGCAAATTAATTTGAAATAATTTGCTTGCATTGATTTCAGAAAGGTTGGATAATGATGAACAGAACAGCTGAGATTACCCGTACTACCAAAGAAACGGATATTACCATGGAACTGAATCTGGATGGCTCCGGAAGCTTTAATGTATCCACCGGCATCGGCTTCTTCGACCATATGTTGGAAGGCTTTGCCAAGCATGGTTTCTTTGATTTCACTTGCAAGGTAGCAGGTGATTTACAGGTGGATGGACACCACACTGTAGAAGACACCGGTATTGTATTGGGTCAGGCCATTAAAGCGGCTATCGGAGATAAGAAGGGCATTTGTCGTTACGGCTCCTTTATCCTGCCCATGGATGATGCCCTGTGCTTGTGTGCAGTGGATTTATGTGGCAGACCCTTCTTCAATTTTGATTGTCAGTTCTCTATGGATAGAGTAGGAGAACTGGACACCGAGCTGGTAAGGGAGTTCTTTTATGCCGTATCCTATGGTGCAGGCATGAATTTACATATCAAGATGCTGGACGGCTTTAATACCCATCATATGATTGAAGCCATGTTCAAAGCCTTTGCCAAGGCACTGAGCCAGGCAGTAAGCTACGACGAGAGAATCACAGGAGTATTAAGTACTAAAGGAAGTTTATAAGAAACAATGGAGAAAATCATGACAACAAAGAAATTTATTCCCTGTATCTATCTGTATCAGACAAAAGCAGTAAGGAATCTGCAGGATACCACCGTGGTAGCAGAAAATCCCTTAGAGTTGGTAAATGCCTATAATGAAAACAATGCAGATGAACTGATTGTATTTGATATGTCC
>JAFUKS010000078.1 GCA_017473445.1 Lachnospiraceae bacterium | reverse complement strand
GCGCCATAATTATACACCACAAAGGAGGATACATTGCCATTCTTGGCATTACAATCCACCGTATAATTCTCTATACAGATATTAGAAACACTACCATTTAAGGTATGGAAAATATAACCTCGAGCGGTATTAAAACGGATATTCTTCAGGCTATAACCGTAGGTCTCACCCTCCTTCAGCAAACTATCCAGCTTACCGGTAAAATTGCTGCCGTATTTGTAAACCGTCATACGGTCATAGGGAACGCCGGTAAAGTCTATATCTGCCGCCAGCTTTGCATTTTCCGCAGGCTTCTTTACCACATATTCAAACCAATCATCCGCCGTATAAATATACCGGTAAAACTCAACTGCCAGGAAGGGCTTCGGTGAGAAATTGATGGTCTGCTGTCTGCCTGCAACCGAATATTTTACCTTGGAAATTTCGTATTGGGAAATATATTTTTCAGGTTCCGATACCAGGGCCTGAATGGTTGTATAACCATCCAGCGAAGATGCGGTCTCCTGATACAGCTCTACCTTCAGTCCATCCACCAGAATCTCATCTATCACTGCATTTCTGGGATTGCTGATACGGAATTCCACTACTGCACTGCTACCGTCCTCAGCGTAGCTTAATACAGTACTGGACATGATTTCAATGGCCAGTGCACCGCTACGGGAGGGTAAGGCAATATACGGCTGTTCCGGAAGCTCTCCGGACAGCTTCACATGAGGATAATAACCCACTTCCACAGGCTGTGTGTCGAAGGCTTCTCCAAGCAGCTGTCCCTGCCAGTCATAATCATAAAGGGTAATACGGTTAATCTGATTCTGATACTTGGATGCAGTATATCGGATTTCCTCTTCATTCCAGTAATATACCTGGTCCGTACGGCTGCAATTGGTTCCCACTACAGGACCTATCCCATTGGGATTATAATCCATGCCCTGGTGTACCTCTGCGTAGGTAGAGCGTCCGATACCATACGCATATCTGGTGGTACCGTTATCATAGCCCGTAATAGCACCGTAGGCGGTGGTGGGAGCTGTGACACCACCCTCTCCGGGAGGATATACCACCACATTCACCAGACTGTACACATGCTCCGTAATCGCCGGTGCATCCTGATATCCGGTGATGCCACCGATTCGGATATTACCGCTTCTGGGAGTACCTACATCCCCTCGAACATCTGCACCATACACATAACCATTACGGATAATACCGTAATTTCGTCCGGTAATCATACCGCAGTCATAATTACCGGCAAAGGGCAACAGACCCTCTTGAGGATTGTTATGTGCCACAAAATTCTCAATAATACCGGAAGAAGCATTGATGCCTGCCACCAGTCCAAAATACTGGTTGCTTACATCGGAGCCGCCCCGATAATCAATAGATACATCATGAATATAGCCGAAATTGAAGTAGCACACGATACCCGTCCAGCTCATATAGGAAGGGGAATCAATGCTTATCTCCAAATTCAGATTAAACAATTCTCCATTGGTTCCCAGATTGGCAAATAAAGCCGCTCCTTTATTGGTCCGGTTCATCCGCAACGGGAAGCCCTGGAAATCAATTTGTCCATTAAAAATATCAAAAATCTTGGAAGGCTGGAGCGGCTCTTCCAGAGGGGTGCCGGAATTGGTAGGGTCACTAAAATCCAAAACTCCCGTTACACAGTAACGCTTGGAATCGCCACCGGGAATATTTTTGATGGCAATCAGCTCCTCTGCATTGGCAATACCGATAATCTGCTCCTGTGTAGTAAAGCTTAAGGTATCCAGTACCAGCTGATTGCCTGCCAATACTACATAAAGAGTAAATTCATAAGTATGACTGCCCTGCTCCACCCGGAAGGACTGCTGCTTCTTCAGGGTAGACCACTCCTCACCGGTACCATATGCATAATCCCATACCTGTGTGGACGCAGCATCATACTGCTCCGTAATATCCACTCCATCCTTGGTCACGGACAGATAGTAGGGCAACTGATCTTCCATAATCTTATTAGGGTCCTTAATGCACACTTCTATATCTGCCAGATATTCACCCTCCCGGGCACCTGCTGTCAGCTGCTGCAGCTTCACAGAACCGGAAAGATCAATGGAATCCTCAATATAATGGGTATAAATAATCTTGTTACTTTCAAAGGTGGCATTGGTGTAGCCCTCATTGTATTCCTGAGCCAGGAAATTCATAAAAAACTTCTTGTCCGAATCCAGTCCCGTAATCTCCTGGTGCACCAAGCCTTCTGTGTTTTTATCGATACGAAGAGCGGTAATAAAGTTGCGTCCGTAATCATAAACGTTCACCACCACCGCGTGGCCGGAATTACCCGTAATGGCATCATCCGGGTCATCCACCCGGGCATCAAACCGCAGGGTTCCTGCTGCCAATACCACATTCTCCACCTGTACGGTGGCCGGCTTACGGAGGGTCTTAAAGGTACTCTGGGTCAGCACTGCATCCACTTCATAATGCTTTCCGTTGTACAACAGGCCAATGACCGGCTGAATCTCATAATCGGTCATGCTAAGTAAAGGGCCTCCGTTGGTGCCGTCAAAATAGCTTTCATCCATCAAAACACTGCCATATACAGGTTCACCCTCGCCATCTGTGGTACGTCCCGTAAAATAGTCAAAGGACGTACTGTCAAAAAGCATGCTGGCATGGGTACCGAGCTCTGCTCCGTTGGTAGCACAAATATCAAATTGTACACTGTCCATCAACGCCATCAGTCTGTCACTGGATTTTGCCTCATTAAGGGTATAGGTAATCCGTGCACTGCTGCTGGTAATACTTGTAATATCTGTTTTGATATATAATTTGCCCAGACTTGCCAAGCTGACGCTTCTGAAAACGGTACTTCCAATTTTTCCAAAGCGCTGAATACCCGCCTTATTGTTCAAATCGAAATCACAGTATAAATATGCATAATACTTGGTATCTAAATCCAGGCTGTCTGCCATAACAGACATATCAATTTTTATCTGCTCCCCATCCTTGTATTCACAAGGAGCATCCTTAAAACGGTACAGAAAATGAACCCTGCCTTCTTCTGTGCCGGTTGCCGCGTCCTCCGGGATACGGGCATAACCATTGTCTATGTACGCCTGACAATCCTCCCAGGAAAGAGGATTACTGCTCTGGTCCTCTTCAGGGGTAATGACCAGATAGAAATCATAATTTTGTGAATTTTCTGCCGGGACTGCTGACCTGGTTTCATCCGAAACGGTTGCACGCAGGACCACCTCCCCCACCTTATTGGTCTCCACCTTCAGGGCTCCCTGGGGACGGGCTTTACAGGTAGCAAAATCTCCTTCGTTATTCTCTACCCGGATGGTATTTCCAAAATAATCCTTCATCACAATCCGATAAGAGTAATTGCTATTGGAGCTCAAATCATAATTGGATTGAAAATTCACCAGTGTTCCATTTTTAAATTCCGTCGCAGTCTGTCCTTCAATCATAGTCTTGGCGGAGAACAGCGGGTTGGTCACTCCCTGAATCTCCAGCGTAATACCTCCCGCACGTCCAATACCATAGACTGCCTCCGGATCAGAATTTTCCACATCAAAGGTTACATTGCAAATCTGCAAATTGTTATCATAGTAAACAGGAATGCTGCTATACGCAATCAGTCCTTCCGTACCGGTCTTTAATACCACTGCACCGATTTCATCCACTCCCTTGGTGGTGACGTAGGACTCCTCCAGCGGGATAGCTTCTACCACCGCCTGATTGTACTCATCAAAATAGGTAAAGTATGCATTGATGCGGTAAGTGGTAGCGGGCTTGATGATACCACTGCCTGCCTCAAGGGTCTTGGATGTACCGGTATAGCCTCTGAAGGCCAAACGCTCCTTATCCCCATCCAATTGCTCATAAAACTCCAACTGCACCTTCCGTAGCTGGCTTAAACGGTTAGCAGGGTCCTTTACCTCCACATCCGCCATAATACGATATACACCGGCTTCCACACCGCCGATGGTAACCGTAGGTTTTACATAGTTCTGCACCTCCGGCTGAGGAACTCTGGTGGGTCTGTCCGGTCTCATATGATCAGGACGTACACCCATGGTACCTTGTTGAGGTTTGCTACCGGTAGGTTTGGAAGCAGTACCTCCCGCACTGGGCCTATCCGGCCTCTTAGGAGGCTTTACCTTCTCCGCCTCTTCTTCATCTTTCGAGTTGCCGTCCTCTTCCTCTTCGTCGGTTACAATCTCCTCCTGCACATCCCCGGTGGTTTCATCCAAAGTTTCTTCGCCCCAATCGGCCCATTCTTCTTCCACTTCCGGTTCGGTAACATTCGTCTGGGAATCCTTTTTCACATGGCTTCTCTCAGGAATCACTCCCAGATCCACTAACAGACGATAATAGGTCTTTTTTTGGCCATCAATAATCACCTTATAATCATCCTGCATGGAACGGCAAATCTGATAGGTCGCCTCACCCTTTTCTATTTCACAATAGGTAAAGTAGCTTCTGTCAAAATAAATAAAGCTGCCTGCTCCAATGGTACGGGTAGCCCCTCTGTCCATGTACGAAATCTCCTTGAAATTCATGAACATACCGTTGGAAAGCTTATAAAACAGGTACTCCGTTGCATCCGCACGGCTTCCGTCCGGATTGTAAGAAATACCATCAATAATGCGTAAGCCTTCATAAGCCTTTATCTGCTCGTATTCACAATCAAATAAGGCACCCTCATCATTCATCAGCTGAATTCCGGCACCTCCGTTTATGATGAACGGAAATGCCATATCGATTTCCGTTTTCTTTTCTTCTCCCAAATAGTAAGAATTGCCCCGCTTAAAAATCCTGCTCAAGGAATCATAAGCATGCAAAGTGACACTACCGACTTCTGCCACTGCATCCTTATCGGTCAACAGCATGTCCTGAATAGTGTCCTCTTCCACAGCAAATCCATTGCTTTCCATTGTCGCATAAGTAGTAAACCTGGTCTGCAGCAGCAACAATACCACAATTACTGCGGCGCCAATTCCAAACCATAGCTTTTTCATAACCTATTTCCCCATTTTTATTGCTTCCACCTTATCCACTGCAGAATACAGCAGGGCTTCGCCCTCTTTGGTATGTATCGTGTCTTTTCCCATATCCAGGCTGTAGCCACGCTTAAAGGTGGCAGTTACATCTACCTGATCCAGGGCCACCAGGTGGTACTCTCCATCTGCAGTATTATAAAACTCTACATATTGCTGATATCCCACAATCGCATAGGAAAGGGGGGCCAATACAATTTGGTTATTGGCAAATTCCAGCGTCACTTCCTCCAGAAATACATAGGTATCCTCCCCGTTAAAGAGAAATCCTCCGTAAATTTCAGTAAACCGGTTCTCCAAGGTAAGGGTACATAGTCCACCTCTTTCGGAAATGGTCGTAAAGCAATTTACCCGCTGAGCACCGGTCCTTTCGGAGGGCTGCATCAGCAACATGTTTTCCGTAAGCGTCATTTTATTTTCGTTTTTGTACAGAATCGGGTTCCCATGGGTCTCATTCTCCCCTGCTCCGTCATCTATCTTTAAGATACCATCCTCACTCCGATAAACCGTATCCTCGGAGTACTCCAGAAGCGTTCCTGCTACATACTGAAAGGTGGCCTCTGCAGGACGGAAGGAACGGAGCCTGTCAGCATAAAAAATCAGCAAAAGAACAAGGGCACATAAAATAACGCCCACCAGTCCCACCAAAATCATTTGTAAGGCTGTAATTTGTTTCTTACGTCTTCTCATTCTTTTCTCTCCGTCTTTATTCGTGTATTCACAATCGATGCAACACATACCATTACATCATATGCGGAATATAAAATCAGGAAAATTCCCATAAGCACCAGGGCAATGGCAATCTTCACATCAAAGAGCACCTCTCGCAGGTAGGAAGTAAGGAAATTGGATACATACAACACTCCCATAATAATCAGACCATTAAAAAGACTGATTCCGGTTTCCTTCAGATTCAGGCGCAGCAGATTATACAGCAGCACCAGCATACCGAAAAAGTAAATATGTACCATTTCTATCTTTCCATCCAGGAAAAGAAGGGAAATGGTCAGAAAGAGCTTTAATATACAAGTAGCCAGAGCCACCGAGTCTCTCATGGGTGCCTCATAAAAAAAGCCCATTATTCTAATATTTCTGCTGTTCCAGCTAAACTTCCGGCACCATAGCAAAATTGCTATGGTCAGTAACACCGTTCCCACCGCAGTGGTAATCATGACCGGTTTCAGCAATAACAGCTGCTCGATTACTGCTTCCATCCTCTTCCTCCGTAGTACCCTTGTCTATTCCTGATAAGACTCTATCAGGAGACGGAACTGGTTCTTTTTGTGCATATAGAATCCATGGATTCCGTCAACCGAAACCACATCATCCTCCAATACCAGCTCCACTCTGCCCGTAACCTCTCCGATTACAGGCATAAAATCCTCCATAATCAGCATATTATGGTCCTTGCTGATTACACGGATCATGCGGATATTATCCACAGACTTCAGTCCATTATAACGGTCCACAATTTCCGCACTAATTTTATATTTTTTTTGAATATAGCTATTTTCTGCCATTGTATTTACCTATGAATAAGAAATAACTTTCGTCCACATCATCATATGTACCCCGCAGGATATTTTCCACATCATCCAGGATATCATCAATTTCCACATATTCACCCTTGATACCGGTGTAATTCTCTGCTACAAACATAGGCTGGGTAAAGTAATTACGCAGCTTTCTGGTACGGTAGAAAATATTGGTGTCTGCCATGGACAATTCTTCAATACCGAGTACCGCGATGATTTCTTCCAGCTCTCTGTAACGGGAATAGTATCGCAGTGTTTCTTCTACCAATCGGTAGTGACGCTCACCCACCTTCTCAATATCAATCAGCTTACTAAAGGTATTAAATACATCCACCGCAGGATACAAGCCCTTCTCTGCCACCTTACGATCCAGTACAATCTGTCCGTCCAGATGGGTGGTAATGGTCTGTACCGCCTGGTCTGTTACATCATCCGCGGGAATATAAATCGCCTGGAAGGAGGTAATGGAACCGTTTTCGGTAGAGTTGATACGTTCCTCCACATTACTGATGGCAGACTCAATATTCGCAGGATATCCATTCTCAATAGGAATACGGGAAAGCTCCGCATTAATCTCACTCATGGCCTGTACATAACGATATATATTATCCACAAATAAAAGTACATCATGATGCTTTTCATCTCTCAGATACTCTGCCAGCGTAAGGCCTGAGAAAATCGCCTTGGAACGGGCTGCGGAGTTTTCACCCATCTGTCCGAAAACGATGGACATCTTGTCCAGCAGCTCTGCCTCATTCATTTCATCATAAAGCTCCTTACCCTCACGGGAACGCTCACCGACACCTACGAAAACAGAGTTAGAATTCATACCGGAGTACACATTGTGAATCAGCTCTTTAATAAGTACTGTCTTACCTACACCTGCGCCACCCAGAAGTCCCATCTTATAGCCCTTCTGCATAGGAGCAAAAAAGTCCAGCACCTTAATACCGGTCCAAAGGATGCCTCCGTTTAAGTTGATTTCCTCCAGACTCACGCTACGGGCATATACATTTCTGCGATGCTCCTGTTCAATCTCTTTGCCATCAATCAGATTGCCGTAGGAATCAAAGACTTTGCCCAGAATCTCGTCACTGTATTCGATTTCCAGACCGCTTTCGGCCTTGTATACCTCCAGGCCCTTCTTTAATCCCACCACGCTCTGAAAAGGAATGGCGGACACTACCTTACCCTCTTCTTCAGCAACCTCAAATGCAATCTTCCGTCCCTTACTATAGGTGTATAAAATATCATGGATTTTGATTTTCTCTTCATAAATTAAAACCGTAACATTCAGTTCGGACACGGACATAATCCGTCCAACTACTACTTCTTCCATGAAAGCTCCTCCTAATATTCTCTATTCTTGGTATAGTTATCCAGCACCTTGGCAAATTCCTTGGCCTTCATATCCTTGCGCTCCCGAATCTTAAACTCCGCATCCCTTTCGTCTATACGGCGTAACGATTCAGTGGTTACATTCTGTCTGGAAATATTCTCTGCCGCATAGCTAACCGCTGCCGCTATTTCCATCGAATACTGCACATACAATACCATCAGATCAATTAATAACCGGTCAATATCACCTTCTATGGTAAAGTCCTCCCGGTAGGCTCCCGCCTCGGTTTTCTGGGCTTTCTCCAGGGGAAATACCTGCTTATTCATAATCTGAACCGTGGTGGAATTATAATAATGGTTATACACAATATTAATTTTGGAATACTTCAGCTGACGGATTCCCTCTGCCAGCAATTCCATTACCCGACTGTTATCCTTGTCATATTCTTCCCTGCTTTGATACAAAAGCACCTTTTCTCTGGAATTCCCGCGAATCTTTCTGCCAATAATGATTTTACAATCATTCTCACCACACTCTTCCTTATACCGGTTTACCAGGGAGTTCAAATTGTTACAAAAGCCCATATCACTACCGATGTAGATGTTTAGGACCGGTTTGTCTTCTTTTACCCGTAAGGTCTTGTAGTCCAGGATAATATTGCGGTTATTCACAATATTATCAATCATCTCTATCAGTGTCTGCTCCATGGCTGAATACTTAACAGATTGCTTTTTGGAACGATCCACACGAAGAAGGGAATGGAAATTCATTACCTTAACTACGTTTTTTATACTCATAATTCGTTACCTACAACCTCCATAAAGTCCCTTTTAATCTCTTCCGGTGTTCTGGGAGAGAATTTGTACTGAAGTAATCTCTCCTGCAACGCCTCACCTTCCTGAAGGCTTCTCTGCATCTCAGGACTCATTTCGTCCACATTCGCCAGCTGATATACCTCCTTGGTCTCCAGATAGCTTAGGAATTTACGTCTCACAGTGGCTCCCAGCTTCTTCATATCTGCGGTCTGTACTGCACCACCCAAACGGGACACGCTGAGACCGTAATTGATTGCAGGCTTCAGACCCTTCTCAAAATTCTTTCTGGAAAGCACCAGCTGTCCGTCAGTAATGGAGATAATATTGGTGGAAATATAGTCTGTAATATCTCCTCCTCTGGTCTCTACAATGGGCAGAATGGTAATGGAACCTCCATCCTTGTGCTGGCATCCCTTCTCCAGTAGTCTGGAATGGGTATAGAAAATATCCGGAGGATATGCATCTCTACCGGGAATCTTACCCGCAAGCAGGCTGATTTCGCGGTGTATATCCGCATGCGCCTTCAAATCATCAATAACCACCAATACATCGGAGCCTTCTCGCATGTAGCTCTCTGCAATGGACAGGGCCGCATAGGGTGTAAAGAAAGATACGGCAGGCTCATCATCATTGAAGGATGCCAGAATAACGGTATATTCCATGGCTCCCTTTTTCATCAGGTTATCGTAAAGCTCACGGATGGTTTTCTTTGTTTTATTTATCGCCACATAAATACAGATTACGTTACGGTCCTTCTGATTTACAATGGTATCCGTTGCAATCTGGGTCTTACCGGTCTTTTTATCACCGATAATCAGCTGACGCTGACCATAGCCAATGGGGTAAATCAGGTCAATACCTGCGATACCGGTATAAAAAGGACGATTCACCTCTCCTCTCTCCATAATGGGAATGGCAGGTGTTTCAATCATATAAGGCTTTAAGCCTTCAAATTTTTCTCCTAACAGACGGTCTTCTCCGAAAATATCCACCACATGACCCATAGCCGCCCGGGAGTACATGGCACAGAAATCATAACCGGTGGTCACTACCTCGTCGCCCACATAAATCGCATCGGTTCTCTGGAGCAACGCTACCATTACATGATTTTTCTCAATGGCTGTTACATAACCTACGGAGTGGTTGGCAATTACCACACGCTCGTAAAAGCCTACCGCTTCCAGGCCCGTAACCTCCAGCATATAATCCTTTACCTTGGATACATGACCAACCTCGTACACATTGTTCATGTCCTTCATATTTCTTAATTTTGCATTTACCAGGTTCTCAATAAATCCGCTCATTCTTCTTCCTCGATTCGTAGACACTATAGTCGTATAATTTGTTTTGATAAATGATTCGAATTCCCTCACACACGTTTTTATCGTACAAACAAATAACATTGGGGGATACATGGGAATAATCTTCCTCCTGCTCTCCCAGGTACGCTGTCAAATAGGGACTCTCTTCCCGCACAATCTGTTTTAGCCAGTTGTACATTTCCAGACAGTCAAAATCCTCTGCATCTGTCAGGGGCTGTACAAATTCCTCCAAAAGCTTGTTGGCCTCGCCCTTCATTTCCTCATTCAGGAAACGTAACTGCTCCGTACCGGTAAAGCTGCTCAAATCATACAATACCTCATTATCCAGCGCCTCCAGCATAGACTGGGCCACAGTAAAACGCTGATAATCTCCGGTATAAGGGAACTTCTCCATAATCGTTCGGATAATTCCCGCCTTATCCATTTCCAAGAGCTTCTTAACCTTCTTATAATCCTCAAAGAAATTATTATCAATATAATGTGCAATAGGAATAAAGTTGTCTCGAATAACCGGTCTTGGCTGATAAAATCTGGATGTCTTTAAGGTAATATGGTCCATCTCCAGAATCCGGAGGTCCTCCTCCATATCTTCCTTTTCCAGTCTCAGTTCTTCCAGCTTCTTCAATTTTTCATCAAAATCCTTGTCAAAGTCCTCCAGCTTTCCCAGAAAATAGGAATTTACCTTCTTACTTGCATTCTCTGCAACAATACGGAGTGCCACAGTGATGAAATAAATCATCACGGCCATAACAAGGAAAATAGCAATAAAAACTGCTGTCATCTCTTCCCTCCAGCCTTTCTGCGTCAGTTGCTAGACAATAAAAGGATTAAAGAACAGTAATACTAATACAAATGCAAAAAGCAAAAGTAACAAAAGGGTCTGTACGATTGCCACAAACATAACGGATTGGATAACATCGCTCTTGGTCTCGGGATTTCTACCGATAGCCTCGGCTACTCTGGCACCCAACAGTCCCATGCCGATGCCTACGCCTAAAAATGCCAAACCTAAAATCCATCCGATTGCCTGTAAAGTTGCTGCTAATATTGCTTCCATCTTATTTGTCCGCCTTTCTGTTCTACTGTATATTGCCGCTTACAGTTCCCATGTAAGCAGTTACATCCGTCCCTTGATAAATTGCTCTGTCAAACTTCATTGCCACTTCTCCCGTTGCATTTGCCTGGTCCAGGGTAAAGGTGATGGTGGCATTTGCACCTGCTGCCGACGCTGCCTGCTTGGTATTCACATCCGCAGTGGTAATCTGACTGCCGTTATATAATACTGCCACACGGCAATCGCTCAATTCATAGCCATTGTAGCTATGTACCGTATAATTCACATTCACTACTGTCTTGCCTTCCAGCACAGAGGTGCTGACACTGTTTAAATCAATGTAAGCCAAATTGCCGCTGGTGGTCACTTTAATAATATCCTGGGTCACAGTAACCAGTTCATTGGAGCCGCTCAGCTCATCCGCCACATAAGCCTGATAACCCATTTCCAGCTTATAAGTCTTGCCGGGCTCCAGACCTGTCACCAGATAATTCTCAGACATCTTATCCAAATGCACCTTTTCCAGCAAATTGTTGGCTTGTACATCATATACGTTTAAAAATACGGTCACATAATCATTGGTCAGGTCATTTACCATATAATCCACTGCGATACTGTTGACACCGGGAGTGGCACTGTTTAAGCTGATCCACTTGGTAGCGGATACGGATGCATCACTGCCTTCTCCGCCATCGCCACCGTCACCGCCATCGCCGCCCAGACCGCCGTTACCGCCACTTCCGCCGACACCGCCGACACCACCGCTGCCGCCCATGCCGCCGTAGCCGCCTCCGCCGCCTGCGCCACCTGCACCGCCGTCGCCACCGATACCGCCGCTTCCACCTCGGCCGCCTGCGCCACCTGCACCACCATTACCACCTACAATGGTAATCACGTCAGGATTGTCTGCCAACAGCTTCTCCTCGCCGCCTTCCACAATTCCTTCTGAATAAATGAGAGGGGTTCCGGAGTACAGATTACTGCTGCCGATGACCCGGGCCAGAGAAATGACCTCGCCCTCAAATACCATCAGCTCGCTGGCCACATCCAGATACAAGCCGTCACTTTCCAGCAAAATAGGCTGTATGGTGTTGATATAATACTGGTCGTTCATCAACATTGCCGTACCTGATTTATGTACATTCACCAACAGATAATCATTGGTGGTAAAATCCTGATTTACTGCGTGTATTTCTCTGCCCAGGAGAACATAGAGTCTGTCCCTAAGCTTATACAATGCATGAGTCTTGCGATCCTTTATCTCTTCGATTTCTTCCGTATTGGTTACGGTACCGTCCTCATGAATCTGATATGCTTTTCCGTATAGTGTCAGCGTATCCAGCTCCTTGTCCAGAATCAAAGCATTCTTTCCAAGGCAATAGCTGGTACCCTCACTCTTTATCTTCAGATAGTATTTATGGTCCCACTTTTTCTGCAGGATGCCATCTGCCACCATATCCACATACTCATTTTCTTCCGTATATACCGTACTGCCGGCAGAAACCGTGTATTGTTGATTTTGTCCCTTAATCACTGCAAAAACAGCCACGGAAAAGGCCACCAGGATGAGCAACACGCACACACCGAAAATATTGAAGGATAACGTATTTTTTTTACTTAACTTTCTCACGTCATTCACCTATCCGTTCTTACTTTTGTTTTCCAAACACCAGCAGTCCCATTACTGCGGTGCTGGTGGCATTGTTGTTGCCCACCTGTACCATTGCTTCGTTATTACCGAGTACATTGCCCATGGCATCCCTGTACTGCAGCTGCAAGGTATACCAGCCGTTTGCTTTTTCTGCAGAAACGCCCCAATCCAGTACCTGACTGAAGCTACCGGGGTCAAGGGTTACAAAGGGACCTCCGGTAATGGTGGTACTGTATACCTGGGTAGCACTGCTGTCGAAGGCAGTTACTACAATGTCCGTTACCTGTGCAAAGGACTGGGTATTATCAAAGGCCAGTGTCAGCTGGGTTTTGGTCGCACTTGCACCAATGGTTGCGGAAGAGTTGGTACTTGCCGCTATGGTATACTCATTGGAAATTGCCTGATCTGCCACACCATCATTGGTCACATCAATATTGGCAACCAGCTTCACCACATAGCCATAGCCCTTAGCAACACTGGAGAAATCAATACTTCTGGTGTCTGTATTTTGGGCATTTCTATTGATGGTACGTTTCTCTACCTCTGTCAAAGTAGTACCATCCACCTGATAGAGGGTCACCGTATATTGGTCACGAAGAATACTGCGGTTCATATCCGTACTTACCACTCTTGCCGAGATAATCGTCTTGGAGGAATCATTTTCATCCTTTTTCTGAGATGTCTGCACCATAAAGGTAGGCTCGCTCAGCTTTGCAGGGGTGGTAAAGTTGGTAACACGTTCACCAAGTACCGTGCCTGCTTCTGTGTCT
>JAFUKS010000077.1 GCA_017473445.1 Lachnospiraceae bacterium | reverse complement strand
ATATCCTTAAATGCAATGGTGGAACCATGGAACAGTTCCAGATAGTATGCACCCTCAGCCTCTACCAAAGGAGCAATTTCCTCCGTGTCAAACTTGGCGTCATAAGCACTGTTGATACACTTTTTCAGCTCTTCTTCGGTAAAATCAGTGAGTAATAGCTTCATTACCTCGTAAGCTACTTCCTGATAGCTCATCTGAGATAACTGCTCTAAGCTCTTATCCAAAGCAGGAATATGATCGGGTACAAATAAACCACCGTCATCAGAAAGTCCTTTTAAAATCGCCTGGGATGCAGTCACAGCATCTCCCGTACTTCTGGTACTGTTATATAATACTTGCATAATGCTCCTCCTAACATTACTGTCATCTAATCGCAAATTTGTAACATTATAGCATAAAAAAAGGGGACACGCAACACTTTAAAACACTAAAGTATTGTCCCAAATTAGACTTTTATGGTATACTATGCACAAAAGAATGTACTGTCAGAGGTCCCGATGAAAAATACATTAACTACTATGCAGGACAAATTACATTACGATGGTGTGTATGAGGCTACAAAAAAGGATGGTAGCCTTTATTATCGTGCATCTCTGACCTATAAAAGCAAGCATATCAGCTTGGGCAGCTATTCCACACCCACCGATGCACATAATGCTTATATGGAGGGTCTGCAATTATTAAATGACCCCTCTTTGTCCCTTATCGATTTTCGTGAAGATTGCCTGCTAATGTTTGAAAAATGGGTAATCCTTTTAAATTTTCGAAATAATGGAATTTATTTTGGTACGCCAATTTATGTAGGACAGAAAATGTTCTATTATTACCTGTCTCCCACCCATGTACTGAAATTTGATTTGGATGATTTATTCTATTTTGCATCTCATAAAATCATGTGCCGTGGCAATCACTATTTTGTAGCAGATTATGGTATGCAGGTAAATATTGCCTCCCGTTTCGGCATCAAAAACTACGCAGTACCCGGAAGGGACTTCCGTTTTCTAAATCAGGACCCCACCGATTTTCGTCGTGAGAATCTGGAGATTCTAAACACCTACCACGGGGTTACCTTAGAGCAAAAAAAAGGACGATATATCTATACGGTCCGTATCCACCTGAAAGGGAATTATCTGGTGGGACGTTATGAGCAGGAATGGCATGCCGCCATCGCTTACAACAAAGCTATTGATATTCTCAAACGAAAGGGAGTTACCAAATCCTTTACTCCCAATTATATTGAAGGCATCTCCCCCAGAGAATATGCAGAGATCTATACACAAGTGAAAATTTCCTCTAAGCTCACGGAATACATTCCTGAAGTTATTAATTAACCTTAGGACAAAAAACCGGACAAACGTCCGGTTTTTTTATTTCTCAGAATAATCTATAAAGCTTATACTCATATCCGCATATCCGGAAATTCCGTCTATAGTCACACTATCACTGTATTTCCACATGGTATATTTATAGGGATAGTCAGGAATGTCACCGGGCTCATCCAGCCACACTTCATGGCCGGAAAGGCGCAACAGATTCAACTCCGTAATCAACCAATTTTTATCCGCACACAATAAGGTCTTATAGCCTGCAATACGGATATCCCGCAGAAAGGCTTCTGCAATCTTGGTACGATCACTTTTGGTCAAATCATCTGTCCGACTTGTATCATTCACCACATATCCCATATCATAAGCCACCGGATAATCCAAAGAATAATCCTTCAACATTTCAATGACCTTGGCTGCCTCTATCTGTGCCTCCTGGGTACTGATTGCATGGGATACAAAATATACTCCCACATCCAACCCTGCCTCTAGGGCTCCGTCCATATGGGTTTTGAATTGTTTATCCTCCACCAGCTGTCCGGTACTATAGCCTCTGACTCCCACACGAATCATGCAGTAATCAACACCTGCATCCTTTAATGCCTTGTAATCCACGTCCCTTTGATTTTCTGACAGGCTTACCCCTACAAAAGATACTTCTTTATCATTTACAAAATATTTCATAATATTTCCGCTACGTATCATATTGGTAGGTTCATAGGTATTGGCAGCAATATCACTGTTGATAGCCACCCATTCCTGGGTCCCATCCCGATGGGTTACCAGTGTATGGTAACCATCCGAATAATTCTCTTCTTCCTCACTGCTTGTAGTCTCTTCCTCAGACTCCTTCTCCGGTTCTGTAGATTCAGGATACTTGTCCCAGAAATCCAAATCATCCGGAGTTAAATTACTACTTGTTAACAATTGATCCGTATCCGGATACCGGTCAGTCGTCCCGATCTGCGTCTCGGTCAGTTCGGTTGAAGAAGAGCTTTCTGTATTACCACCGCTTCCCTGCCGGTTTACCACCATCACAACTACAAAAATCAGTGCCACAAAGAAAATCACGGCAATAATGGCTCCCATTACAGGTGTACCGAAATTGGACGGTTCCTCATAATCATCCGGTAATCTCATACGCACTCCTTAATACTCTTTTTGGGACATTTCTCTGCACAAATACCGCATCCGGTACATTTTTCCTGATCGATAATGGCATGGAAATTCTCCACCTTCACTGCACCATTGGGACAATTCTTCACACAAATGCCACATCCGATACAGCCTATACTACAGACTTTCATTGTAACAGGGCCCTTGTCCGCAGAGCTACAAGCCACCGCATATTTTGCACTATAGGGAATCAATGAAATCAAATGTTTCGGACAACTGCTGATACATTTACCGCAAGCCTTGCATTTTTCCTTATCCACAACAGCCACACCATCCACAATCTGAATGGCATCAAAGGGACAGGCCTTTACACAATTGCCGTATCCCAAGCATCCGCTGTTACAACTCTTTGGCCCGCCGGCAGGCACATAACTCATCATGCTGCAATCCTGCACGCCAAAATACTCATAATCCTGCTTTGCCTTTTCACAAGTACCTGCACAATGCACATATGCCACCTGTCGCTCACCGGTCTGGGCTTCCACTCCCATGATTTCAGCGATTTGGGAAGCCACCGGCTCTCCTCCCACAGGACATGCATTCACAGCAGCTTCTCCCTTGGCAATGGCAGCAGCCAAACCGGAACATCCCGCATAGCCACAGCCACCGCAGTTATTACCGGGTAATACACCCAGTACCGCCTCTTCCTTTTCGTCTACTTCTACTTTAAACTTCAAGCCTGCAACACCCAAAAACAGACCTACAAATATTCCGACCACACCAACAATAACTGCGGCGGTTATTACTCCTGACAAATTCATACGTTAACCCTTCCTTTCAACACCTGCATCCGTCATTCCGGCCTACAACAGACCTGAAAAACCACAGAATGCAATGGCCATGAGGCCTGCTGTTAACAATACCGTGGGCATACCCTTGAAGGATTCCGGAATGTCATTGTGTTCCATTTTCTCACGGATACCTGCCAGAATCACAATTGCAATGGTAAAACCTACTGCTGTCGCAAAACCGTTGACGATTCCCGTAAGAATACCATACTCTTTCTGCACATTGGTCAGTGCTACACCCAGCACCGCACAATTGGTAGTAATCAGAGGTAAATAAACCCCCAATGCCTGGTACAGGGACGGAATCACCTTACGCAAAAACATCTCCACAAACTGTACCAATGCAGCAATAACCAAAATAAATACAATGGTCTGTAAGTACTCAATATGAAATCTTTGTAAGACAAATTTGTAAATCACACCTGCCACGGCACTTGCCAGTGTAATTACAAAGATAACTGCCGTTCCCATACCCAGAGCCGTATTGGTTTTCTTGGACACACCTAAAAAGGGGCACAGACCCAGAAACTGGCTTAATACTACATTACTTACCAAAGAGGAACTGATTAAATTAATCAATAAATCTTTTACCATTTCCATTTATTTCTCCTCCTTATCTAAGTCTATAATCTCCATATCCGCTTCTGTCTCCAGCTCTTTTTTCGCAGTTTTCTTTGCACCACCGCTTTTCTTTGTTCCACCGGTTTTCTTTCCGGTAGTTTTCTTTCCGGCGGGCTTTTTCTCCGGCTCCTTAGACTCTGCCTTTTCCGCCACTTCTAAGGTTTCTTCAGACTCTTCAACCACCTCAACCGCTCTATCCGTCACTTCTTCTGCTGCTTCAGGCTTTTCTGACACTTCTTCTGTGACTTCCGCTGTAGTCTCTTTTATCACTTCATCCTCTTCCTGCCGGGGCACTGCATCCACAGTTTCAACGATTGTATCTGCGGGCTGACTCTCATCATAAAATCTCTGTCCACAGCCGATATCCCCACAATTCATACAGTCGTGTGCACAGCCAACAGGCTCCTTCACAGGCTTGCCGGCTTTTTGACGGGACAGCTTCAAATAATTCTGGAAAGCAGTCAATGCCGCTAATACAAAGAATGCACCGGGTGCCAGAATAAAAATATTAATCGGCACATAGGAATCCGGCATAATTTGATAATCAAAAATTGTACCCGCTCCCAAAAGCTCACGAAATGCACCAATACAGGTTAGTGCAAAGGAAAATCCCAGTCCCATACCCAAACCATCAAAGAGGGACAAAATAGGGGGATTGGTATAGGCATAGCTTTCTGCTCTTCCTAAAATAATACAATTTACTACAATCAAAGGAATGTACACACCCAGGGCAGTATTTAAATCAGGTAAGTAAGCCTCCAAAAGCAACTGCACACAGGTAACAAAGGTTGCAATAATTACAATAAATGCAGGAATTCGTACTCTGCTCGGGATCAGCTTCCGCAGACAGGAAATAATCAGGTTACTTAAGGCCAGTACCACTGTGGTAGTAAGCCCCATGCCCAAGCCATTAATGGCAGAAGTAGTAACTGCCAAAGTAGGACACATACCCAAAGCAAGCACAAAGGTGGGATTCTCTTTCACCAATCCGTTATATAATCTTTCACATGCCTTATTCATCCATTGCACCTCCCTGTACCAACTCTCCAACTACCTTCAGGGCAGCATTGACTGCATGATTAACTGCCTCCGTTGTGATGGTGGCACCACTGATAGCATCAATTTCACTATCGGAAGTGCTTCCGGTTTTGGTGTAAGTAAACTGCTCCACCTTTTTCTCATGATACTGGGGTACCAGTACCTTTTCAGCCAGCATACCCAGACCGGGAGTCTCGGAAATGGTCAAAATCGAAATATCATTTAACTTTCCATCAACAGTAACACCTACATAAAGTACAATATCTCCGCCATAGCCCTCGCCGGAAGTGGATTCAACCACATACCCCAGCAAGTTCCCCTGACTGCTTGCCTCAAATACTGTGCCGATTTCTACACCCCTTTCCTTTAGCTCCGTTTTCAACTGGACAGTAGGGAAATACTCGGTTGCCTTGAAATCATCCGCCTGTGTAAAAACCTTCTGACAAGCTGCTGCAATAGCCTTCTCTTTTTGAATACGAATGGGTTCCTTGGTCAGTTCATACACGAACCCAAGCAACAAACCGGCTATTAATGTAATACCAAACAGAATAGCCGCTTCCTTCAACATGGTCAAAACTTCTCTGTTCTTCTTCATGATTTCCTACCTCCTACTCCAAAAGCAGTGGGCTTGGTCATCTTCTCAATCAAGGGAACCAGCAGATTACCAATTATAATCGCATAGGATACGCCCTCCGCACCGGGTCCGAAGATACGGAAAATACCCGTAAGAACGCCAAGAAAAATACCAAATACAATCTGCCCCTTGGCTGTAATAGGTCTGGTTACATAATCCGTCGCCATAAAGAATGCTCCCAGCATCAAACCACCGCCTGCCAACTGTGCAGACAGGTAAGCAGGATCAAATCCACAGGGTCCAAAGAGTCCCACAAAAAGTAAAAAGGATACAATATAACTACCGGGTACCTTCAAATCAATAATGCCGGTAAGAAGTAAAAAGCATGCACCAATCACTATGGCAATCATACTGGTTTCTCCAATTGTTCCGGCCGTTTTACCGATTACCATATCTACAATATTAACGCTTTCTCCTGCCTTCAAAACAGCAAGCGGCGTTGCTCCGGTATACACGTCACAGTTAAAATTGGTCATTTGAGAAGGAAATGAAATAAGCAGAAAACATCTGGCCGCCAAGGCAGGATTCATAAAATTCTGACCCAAACCGCCGAATAACATTTTCACTACTAAAATCGCAAATACACCGCCCATAGCAGCCATCCACAGAGGAATGCTTACAGGCAGATTTAAGGCCAGTAGCAATCCTGTTACCACTGCGGATAAATCTGTTATGGTGGTCTTTTTCCTGTATAAACCAAACAAAAACTCTGTCAAAAGGGTACTTGCTACTGTCACCAGCACCACCCAGAGTGCCCGGATGCCGAAATTATAAATACCAAATCCCGTGGCAGGTAACAACGCGATAATCACTGCCAGCATAATGCTGCTGGTGGTCACCTTTGAGCGGATATGGGGATTGGATGATACTTTAAACATGTCACTCATTTGACCTTCCTCCTACTTCTTTTTCTTGGCAAGCTGCTGCTTCCTCATGGATTTAATCTGTTGGGTCAAAGGACGTTTGGCAGGGCATACAAAACTGCAACAGCCACACTCACAGCACTCCATGCCATTGTATTGCAGAAATGCTTCCTCATCGCCATACTCAGCAAATTCCGCCAGCTTACTGGGTATTACTCTTCCGGGACATGCTTCTACGCATCTGCCACAGTTGATACAGGGACCGGGCTCCATCAAGGCCACTTGATCCTTGGTAAAAGCAAGCAACGCCGTGGAGGTCTTAGTAATAGGTACATTTAAATCAAACATGGCAAAACCCATCATGGGACCGCCACATACAATCTTTTCCGGTTGTACCTTAAATCCGCCAGCCGCCTCCAATACATCCTGGTAACTGGTGCCGGTACGTACCCGGAAATTACGAGGAGAAGCAATTGCGTCTCCGGTAACCGTAATAATACGCTCCATCAAGGGCTTTCCTTCTATCACCGCCCTGTATACAGATACAATAGTGTCCACATTATTTACGATACACCCCACATCCGCAGGCAAATTCTTGGAACAAATCTGACGACCTGTGGTGGCATATATCAGCTGGCGCTCTGCACCCTGGGGATACTTCGTCTTAAGAGCCTTTACTGTAATCCGGGTCTCTCCCGCAGTCAATTCCTTCAATAATTTAATACAATCAGGCTTATTATCTTCCACAGCCAGAATTCCCTGGGCCCTGTCAAATAATTTTAAAATAATCTTCAAACCGCCGATTAATTTCTCCGGTTCCTCCAGCATTCTGCGATAATCGCTGGTCAAATAGGGTTCACATTCTGCACAGTTTGCAATGACATAATCAATCTTTTCCGGATTTTTGGGAGACAATTTTACATGGGTAGGAAAGCCTGCACCACCCATTCCCACAATTCCGGCTTCCTTGATACAGTGTATGATATCTTCCTTCTCCATCTTGTCCAACGGCATCTCCGGATAAAAGCCCACATCCTCGTACATACCATCATTTTCAATGACAATACAGTCCACCATATCCCCTGTCACCACCCTACGGGGTTCCAGCACTTTCACCGTACCGGATACAGAAGCATATACCGGTGCGGATACAAAACCGCCCGCCTCCGCAATCTTCTGTCCCGCCAAAACACGCTCTCCTTTAGCCACCAACGCTGTAGCAGGGGCACCGATATGCTGGGATAAGGGATATACCATTTCTCCCTTGGGAAGTACTTCCGCAATGGGTTTGTCCTTGGATAAATCCTTACCGTCATAGGGATGTATGCCGCCAAGAAAAGTTAATTTTGCCATACCTGTCCATCCTTTCTCATTTATCTGATTATAATGAAAAAAAACTCGAAAAATGTAGTTCATTCTATCTATAAATATACTAAATTTTTCAATAAAATACTACTGTATTTTTTCAAAATATTCTATGATGATATACAGTTATAACACAATTATATTTCATGAAAGAGGTGTCTATGTTTACAGTTCATGAATCTTTAGAGCACTTCCATCCGGATTATCCTATTGAAAAGCTGGCCCCACCGGAGAATATTCTGTTTCTGGATATTGAGACCACCGGCTTCACCGCCCGCAGCTCTTATTTATATCTGATTGGATGTGCATATTATAAAGAAAACTCCTGGCATATCATCCAGTGGTTTGCAGAGGATTATACACAGGAGTACGACATTTTGGTTGCTTTTTTTGAATTTGCAAAGGATTATCATTTCTTAATTCATTTTAACGGAAATAATTTTGATCTTCCTTTTTTACTTCAAAAATGTACCCAATATCATCTGTCTTATGACTTTTCAGACAAGGACGGCCTGGATATTTATCGCCGCATCAGTCCTTACAAATATTTTTTGAAGCTGAATAACTGCAAGCAAAAGACCATCGAACAGTTTCTGGGCATCCGGCGGGAAGACGTTTTTTCCGGCGGAGAATTAATTGGTATTTATCATGACTTTGTAAAGGAACCCACCGAGTTTTCCCAAAAAGCACTGCTATTACATAATGCAGACGATATTCAGGGAATGATGCGTTCTCTTTCCATTCTCACATATCACGATTTGCTGAGTCATCCTGTAAAGGCCAAAAAAGTCCAGGCCAATTCTTACCTGGATTTATCCGGCAAAAAACACCGGGAGCTGTTGATCTCCCTGGCATTAGAGCAGCCTTTGCCCCGACCCGTATCCTATAGTGCCAATAATTGTTATTTTAAAGGCGAGGACTTGAATGCCACCATCCGTGTACCTGTTATCCAAGAAGAGATGAAATACTTTTACTCCAATTACAAGGATTACTACTATCTACCGGATGAGGATGTGGCTCTACATAAATCCGTAGCCGCTTTTGTGGATAGGGAGCATCGTACCCAGGCTACTGCGGCAACCTGTTATACCCGTAAATATTCCGAGTATCTCCCTCAATGGGATGCACTGATTACTCCCCTGTTCCTGCGGGATTATCACAGCAAGGAATATTTCTTCGAACTCACTGACGAGTTAAAAAAAGATAGGGATGCCTTTTCCAGATACGCAAGACATCTACTGGATATGATGATTGCAACCTATTAATATTTCAAATAAAATCCCCTTGAAAAATCTGCGACCGTTTTCACACCGCCAACAGATATTTTCAAGGGGAATACTTATTCTTAGGAAACACACTTCTGTGCAAAGTCATCAATCAATTCATTCACTTTTTCGGGTACATCGGTATTGGCATTATGCCCTGCTCCCGCCAACCATATTAGCGGATAGCCGGATTGCTTCGACCACTGCCGATTATATCTCTTTGCTGAGCCTGCACCATCCTTTTCACCGCAAAGCAACAACACCGGACAAGATATATCAAATTTTCCTTTGGTTGCAATCGCCTCAGACAAAATACGATACCCGTGATCAGCCAGTTCACAATATTCTCTCTTTTCATAGGTCTCCATGGTCTGTTTCATCAGCTGTCGTCCATACCTAGATACTGCTGTTCCTTCCGTACCCCATTTTATCAGCCAGTTCCAAGGAATGCTTAGGTACATGCCTTTGGTATGCTTTAATAAAAAAAGTTCCATCCGGGTGTAGTAAGTTTGCTGCATAGGGCAAGAATCAATGGATATAAAGCCACTACTCTCCTGCGGATATCTCTCCATATATACCTGTGCAATGTATCCGCCCAAAGACTGCCCCACCAATATAAACCGTTCAATCTCCTCCTTGTTCAAAATTTCATGTAGATAATCGGCCATATCAAACAACGAAAAATTCAAAGCAAAGGGCCTCGATGTCCCATGGGCCGGTGCATCCCACACCAAACAATTATACTTATCCTTTAAACCTTCTATTTGCTTATCAAACAAATGATGATCCGCCGTAAGTCCCGGCAAAAAAATCAGCCAGTGCTTATTCGTGTGAAATTCTTCTGTCCAATAATGTATTGTCCCATAGGGAGTACCATATATTTTTTCAGCACTCATCTATACCTTAGCCACTCCTTCCTATATACAAAATCGCTTTACTCACCTGAATTACACTTCACAATTTCCTTTATCCTATCAAGTAGCTTTTGGGTACTCGCATCCTCTTTTGCACTGATATAGTATTGCTGCTCGCCTATCTTAATTTTGAGAAACAACGTGTTTTGTGGATTCAGAAATACCTCATACACACTTTTGTCATAGGCACCATCTTCGTACACCTTAAAGGTCCCACTGCACAAATTATCCATTCCAATACCATTTACCTTGCTTAGTCTCGGAAGCTCTGTCAAAATCTCATAGGAGTCGATTTCCTTCAGTGGAAGTTCATATGCTACCGTGAGTTGCTCACATATCATTACATCATCATGAATATGGGTTCGCATTGGTGTAAATTCAACCAAAAAAAGCCACACACACATAATCGGAATGGACAAAAGAGCCACACAACCGATAATGACAGTAATGAGTCCTGCCTTATTACCCAGATTTACACCTGTTCCGGTTCCCAAACGGTTCTCAACCATATAATGTTTGTCATTTTTATTACAATAAATGATACCCCATATCCAATATTTGTCATCATCTAAAGAATCCACCAAGGTTTTCTTATCTTCATACTGTCCGTTCACATGGTGCAATTTGTTTAATAACCATACAGTAACACCAATGATGAGAATACAATATAAGATAGACCCCCACAGAATCGCCAAAAAAGCAATCTCCTGCTTCCACATAACCAGTAGCATAAACCAGGTAAATATGGTATTTATCCAGGCACATATGACCCAATATTTTTTCCATAGCTGTTTCTTGGCTCTCGTATAATTCATATTAATATCACTATCTAAACAGATAATTGTGATCTTCTGTTTATCCGTCCATACCGCACAAAAATAAAACAAATAAGTACAGGCACTAAAAGTCGCTACAATTAACCCAAGCAACTCATCACCATATCCTCCTAAAAAAATAAAAGCGATAACAGTTGGAACTGTGCTTAACAACAGCATCGGTAAAAAAGTAGTCCACTTAACCCTTCCGGGAACAGTTGCAGTTTTTAAATCAACATACGATACAACGGCATCCTCCTGCCAGCCTCGTTGCTGTTTTAATTCTATAATCTGCTTATTTGCCT
>JAFUKS010000076.1 GCA_017473445.1 Lachnospiraceae bacterium | reverse complement strand
GGTACAAAGTGCCGCCAGCACCATCAGCACAATATAAATAGCATAGCTGGTTTTCTTTTCCTCTTCTACCTTTAAATCCAAAGGTGCAAACAATACGCCCAGATTGGGAATATATTCTAAAATCGTGCGATAATTTAATCCCGTCTTTTTGGGCTTATGAAGCTTTACGCCATTCAAATTTTCAATGACCGAAACCTCAGCATCCAGTTCTGCACCAAGTGCCTGGGCAAATCCTTCAAACTTAACACCTGTTCCAATCAGCTTTACACCTTCAATGACCGTCTGGGGATTTCTGCTGGTATGGAATTCTACCACTCTGCTGATGGAAGAAGAAAGCACTCTTACCAAATCCTCAAACTCATCCGATTCTAACAAAATATCTCTTTTTCTGGCATCCATCAGGACTGCTTCTGCTTCTTCCTCTAACATTCCCTTATACTCTGCCAGATTTTTAATCATAGTATCGCTGCCATAAGGAACAGGACGTTTAAAGAGCTGTGCTTTGTCCTTCATGATGCTGACGTAAGTCATATCCTTATCCATCTGTAATGTCAGCATAGTCCCCTGAGTCAATTGCTTTTTAAGCAGCTGATAGACTGAGTTTCCGTAATAATCTATTGTTTCCACCTGCATCCTCATCATGGATGCAAGCTGATAATATGCATCTACCATTTCTTTATGGAAAGCCATTACCAATACGGAAAGAAGCTTTCCTTCTTCATTCTCTACTATATCTAAAACCGTATGTTTTAAGATATAATCCTCCATATTGTTCATAGGGAAGTAATCTTCTGCATTGGCTGTTACAATCTCTTCAATTTTCTTTTCATTCTTCAAATAGGGAATTAGAATTTCTTTATTTTCAATTCTTCTGTAGGCAATCACAAAAGCCAGCTTATTCCGTTTCACCTTATGATTCTTAAAAGCTGCATACAACGCAGTGGCCACAGATTCCACATCCAAAATAATGCCATCATCCACCACGCCCGAAGGAAGTTCCATTTCAAAAGCCTTCAGAACGGTTACATTCTGACCACTCTTTTTAAGCTCACACACCCTTGCTGATTCATTTGTAAAATACACGGAGAGTATATTTCCCATTACTCTTCCTCCTTTGTTCTATGTCTACAGCTTTTGCAATACTTTTCAATCAATCATTCTTGTTGGTTTTTGAAACAATCGGTTGTGCAACACTTTTGTAAATGTAAGACTTATTGTAGGATGTTAGCTTTTCTTAATGCTTTGTTCATTTCCAGCAATTGTCTGCCCGGATGGCAGACAAAGAGGATAACGAGCCATGGATGGCGATTTATCCTCGGTTGCGTTGCATACCACTTTCTACGCACAAAGCATTTAGAAAAACTTACATCCGAAAATAGAATTACATTTACAAAATGGTTGTACAATCAGTTTTCAAACCACTCAAAAATCTATTCATATCCAATTACAAACCGCAAATTTTCAAATACCAATCTATTATTTTATCACCATAAAGCATTGCTGTAAATATCCCCAACGCCAAATAGGGCCCGAACGCCAGGACCCTGTCTTTATTCTTTAACTTCATAAGTGTCAAATGAATGATTGAACCTGCAACGGAGCCAATTCCCAGTGCCAGAAGGATTTCCTTCCATCCCAGCAAAAGCCCGGCCACCGCCATCAGTTTAATATCTCCGCCACCTATGCCGTTTCCTTTTGTAATCCAGTAAGCAATCATAAACAAACCGCTTACAGCAAAAAAACCTATCACATAGTCATACCAATGTGCCAGGTCAAGTATCAATCGGATTATGCCAAGTATCCCTATGATGACATTGCACCCAAAGGGAATCTCATATGTTCTCCAGTCTATTACACTAATTACAATTAAAACGGAAGCACATATGCAAAACAGTATGCTCTCTGCAGTAAATCCTTTTACCACAAATATCCAAATATAAACAAGACCATTTAACAGTTCAATCATTGGATATTGCAAGGAAAGCTTCACCTTGCAGTTTCTGCACTTCCCGCCCTGCATAAGAAAGCTGAACAGGGGGATGAGTTCATACCATTTCAAAACGTTCCCACAGCTCATGCAGTGGGAACGTTCCGAAACTATATCTTCTTTTTTAGGAATCCGATAAATACATACATTCAAGAAGCTACCAATGGTAATTCCGAAGAGAAATATCATGGTGTAGATGATTATGTATTCCATGGAGTTATACCTCGGTTGGTTATTTAACTACTATTGCAGAAGCTCCAGTACCTGAGTTAGCATTAATAGTAACTGTAACCTGCTTATCAGCTGTAACAGACACTAAAATATCCTGTCCTTTATATGCATCTGATTTCAATTTTGCTTTAACATTTGCAGGTGTATCACCTAAGATTTCTGCAACAGAGGTAGCAAAAGCTGTAGAACCGGTGAACGGAGCCGCATTAATATCTGTACTTGTAACAGCACCTGTAGGGCCATCGGTTACAGCAGGATCTAACAATGTTGTAACAACCGCTGTACGAACAGAGTCAGCAACCTGCATATCTGCAGACTGTCTCGTTCTTTCAACATACTTTGTTAACTGAGGTGCCATAACACCAATCAGAATTGCCATAATGGCAATAACGATAATAAGTTCAACCAGTGAAAAACCCTTATTGTTCATTGTTCTTTCTTTTTTCATTACTCTTCTCTCCTTTGAGCCTCATTTTTGATTTCGAATCGACATACGTCATTCATACTTTCTGTGACTATTTTACTATATTATCGGTCGTTTGTACAGTTTGATTTAGGATTTTTAACAAAATTTTTCAAAATTTTTTAAAATTTTATTGCTTTTTACATATATAATACAATTTTCTGATTATCTCGCCCATTCGCGTAAACAAAAAGGGACCATCCAAAGACAGTCCCATGAACTAATTGATTTGAATTAGAATTAAAAACAATGATTTTTTCAGATTGCAAAGAGACCTGGCACAGGCCTCTTTGCTATTAATTTTATAATTATGCAATAATCTCGTACTGCATCCATTCATACTTTAACTTACTTCCTTCACAAATTTCTGCGGGAAGTAAGGCTCTTGCCACCAGCTTAATTTCGTCACTTTCTATGTCGGTTCTTTTCAGATTGGCATAGTCGCCATCAATACTGACAACTTCATAAAAAAATGTATTCATTACGCCTTCTCCTTTGTGTATCAGTCACTTGCAGCCATTTCGGTCCGTCTTCGCAGGTTCTTCTCCCGCAACATGCTCTTTAGCCCAAGGATTCGTACAATGTCATCATAGGCTGCATAATCGCCAAAATCAGAAAACCTACCATACCTGCCATTACTACAATAATAGCAGGCTCCATCAGCGCCATTACCTGCTCTGTAGCCACCTGTACGTCATCCTCATAATAATTAGCGATATTCTCGAGCATGCTTTCTATGTTACCGGTTTCTTCTCCAATGGATACCATATGAATAACCATAGGCGGAAACAATCCGCAGGTCTTTAAAGGCCTTGATAAGGGCACACCTCGCATTACCTGTTCTTTGGCATCCATCAGTGCTTTCTTATAATGAACATTTTCCATGGAACGAGCCGTAATTTCTATGGCATCAATCATGGGAACACCGGCACTCAGCAGTGTACAAAGGGTTCTTCCCAGGCGGGCACATTCAGACTTTTTTTGCAAAGGTCCCAAAGCCGGTATTTTCAACTTCAAACCACCGATTACAAACTTACCGCCGGGGCTTGCAGCGTATAATTTCAACAAAAGAATGACTGCAGCGGCCACTAACAAAATCAACCACCACTTAGCCACCACAAAATCACTCATATCCACAACCAACTGTGTAATGGCCGGCAAATCTGTTCCCAAATCTGCAAACATTCCCATAAAATTAGGAATAACCCAAATCATCATCAAAAACAGTACGCCAATCATAACAACAAGTAATACAATCGGATACATCAAAGCCTTTTTTACGGATTGCTTTAATTTATTTTCCTTTTCGAACTGGACTGCCATACGTTCAAAAGCCACTTCCATACTACCGGATGCTTCTCCCGCTTCCACCATATTACAAAGCATACTGGGGAAAACTTTAGAACGCTTCTTCATGGCCATCGCCATGGATTCACCTTTGGATACATCCTCGTGCACTCCCTGAAGGGCTTTCTTTAAGGTCTTATTTTCAGTTTGGTCCTTCATCATTTCAAGGGCACTGATAATACTCACACCGGCCTTAATAATACTCACAAACTGACGACAAAAAATACTGTAATCTCTGGCACTGACCGAACTGCCAAAGGATATGTTAATATCTCTGGTCATCAGACTGGCTTCCTGCACACTGAGCACAATATTCTTTTGATTTTTTAAAATCATGGTAGCCTGTTCTGCGCTCTTGGCCTCCATGGTGCCTTTCTTTTCTTTACCCTCCGGTGTGATTATCTTATATTGAAATTCACCCATAATTTTCTCCGTTCTTATTCAGCTTCGTATGCCACCTTAATCATTTCCGCACAACTGGTCACACCGTCGCATACCTTCTTAGCTGCTGCCATACGCAGTGTATTCATTCCTTCGGAAACTGCAACTTCCTTTAATTCATCAGCTGTTACCCTTCCGTGGATATGTGCTCTTAACTTGTTGGTAACTGTCATAATTTCATAAATAGCGGTTCGACCTTTGTATCCGATACCACCGCAATTTTCGCAACCAACAGGCTCATATACTACCTGATTTTGTTCCGGGGCAATTCCTAAAAGTTGTTTTTCCTTCAAGGTTGCCATTCTTGCTCTCTTACACTCGGGACAAAGCTTACGCACCAGACGCTGGGCAATAATACCTACCACAGAGTCACCAATCAGATAGGGTTCTACACCCATGTCAATCATACGGGTTATGGATGCAGCTGTAGAATTGGTATGCAGTGTGGAGATAACCAAGTGCCCTGTAATTGACGCTTTAACCGCAATATCTGCCGTTTCACCGTCTCGAATTTCTCCGATCATGATAATATCCGGGTCCTGACGAAGAATGGAACGAAGGGCACTGGCAAAGGTTAAATCTGCCTTTGTATTTACCTGTACCTGATTCACCCCGTCCACATTTGCTTCCACCGGGTCTTCCACTGTAATAATATTTACTTCTTCTCTGTTCAGTTCGCTTAAAACCGTATAACAGGTGGTAGACTTACCACTACCTGTAGGTCCTGTTACAAGAATGATACCGTGAGGATTTCTTAAAATTCCATCCAGTCTTTCCTCATCCTCTACAGTAAGACCCAAATATTTTTTATCCCTGGACAAGC
>JAFUKS010000075.1 GCA_017473445.1 Lachnospiraceae bacterium | reverse complement strand
CGTACAACCGATGATGCCTACCTTACATCCCTTTGCCTGACAGGCTCCTGTCTGCTCATTGATATATTTCACCACCTGTTTAGGGTCTCCGTCTACAATAATCAATTCTCCCTTAGGTGCATAATGTCGGTACTTCATGCCCGGTGCCTTAGGGGCCTGTCCGCTGTCATTGCTCAGTATGGTCTTGTCCGTATCTACGCTTCCTAAAACCTCCGCCAGCATATCTTCCGTAATATAACCGGGGCGTAAAATCTGCGGCGGCGATACTGTCAAATCAATAATGGTAGATTCCAGACCGATGCCTACCTCACCACCATCAATAATCATATCGATTTTGCCGTTCATATCTTCTATTACATATTTCGCCACCGTAGGACTGGGCTTTCCGGAGGTGTTGGCACTGGGTGCTGCCACATACCCTCCGCCGTACTCTATGAGCTTTCTGGCCACTTCATGGGAAGGCATACGCACCGCCACTGTATTCAATCCTCCCGTTGTTTCAAAGGGTATCCGGTCAGACTTGGGCAAAATCATGGTCAACGGTCCCGGCCAAAAAGCTTCTGCCACCTTTCTGGCTTCCTCTGTCACTTCCGTTACGATAGGCTCCAAGTCTTCCATATTAGCAATATGCACAATCAAAGGATTGTCTGAAGGACGTCCCTTTGCAGCATATATTTTGCGGGAAGAATCCGGATTCAATGCATCCCCGCCCAAACCATATACGGTTTCTGTGGGAAATGCTACCAAGCCCCCGGCCTGCAGAATCGCTCCTGCTTCCCGAAGTCTTTCCTCTGTAACTTCTTCTATTGTTACTACTTTTGTGTTCATATTCCAACTCCGTGTATGACTACCTGATGCATACACTATCTCCGATTCTAAATTGCACACTCTTTTGTAGTATATCACATCTCCCCGGAAAGGAAAAGGCAAATCTTTCATTCCCGCCTTGATTTTCCTGAATATATTGCAAAATCCCCATATGTATGGCCCATGCCACCTTATCCTGATATTCCTCCTGACCCAAAAGCTGTGCCTCCCTACTGTTAGACAAGAAGCCACATTCCACAATCACCGTCGGAATTTGTGTCTTCTTCAACAAATAATAGCTGTCATTCGCCTTTTTCTGCCGATGATTCTCCGGATTCAGACGAGCCCGCAAGGATTCCTGCAAAAGCTCAGCCAATCGATCTCCCTCTCTGATGTCCTTGTAATAAAAAACCTGCGCGCCGTTTACATACTCCTCCGTATAACTGTTTTGGTGAATACTGAAGGTTACCAGAGGCTTTGCTTCTTCCATAACCGCGATACGCCGCTTCATATCCTGCACCTTTTTATTTTCCGCATTGGCATCGTACAACCCCTCGTCCTCTTCTCTGGTCATTACCACCCGGATACCATTGGCCTCCAGATACTGCTTCACCCGTTTGGCAATGGCCAAATTAATATCCTTTTCTTCACTGCCGTTGATACCGATTTTACCGGGGTCATTTCCCCCATGCCCCGCATCCAAAACGATACATACCGGCTCCTCCTTTGTCAGAACATTCTTGCCCGCCACAGACACTGCCAGCTCCTTTGACAGATACAGCATCCCCACTACCAACAGCAGACCTGTGATTACCGAAATTCCTCTTTGACTGATTTTTTGCATAAAAACTCCCCGGAAGCTATTCACCAAAATATATGCTCCGGGGATATTTTTTATACCATTATACTGTTTTATGAATTTGCATAAGCATTTATCATTTCCCAAACCATGGGGGTACCATAGCCCAGTCTCCACACTGCCACACCGGCAATATCTTTGGCCTTCATCACATTCAGCTTCACTTGAATGGACTTTTCGTTCTCCACCCACAGCTTATAAGTAGCAGAACCACTGGTCCATTCTATATACTGCTGCTGGGTTTCCTCGTCCCATTCGCCCTGTCTGCCGATTCGATCCAGGAAATCCTGAGTATTTATCATGGTCAGGTACTCGTCCGTCACCTCTGCACCGTCAATTTTCCACAGGATACTATAGAAGGGCAGTGCATTTACCACCTTTTCCTTGGGTACCTGTTCTAAGGTTTTGTCAATACCATTGCTTACATAGTTAATGCTGGCCACACTGCCCGGGTCACCGCTGCCATGCCAATGCTCATCATAGCCCATGATAATCACATAGTCAGCTACCTTGCCCTGCACATCCCTGCGCAGATAGGCATTGAAATTGAAAGGCACATAATTGTCAATGGAGAAGGTCAGTTCATTCAAACGGCACTGTATGGACAACTCTCTGACAAACTGTGCATAATGCTCTCCGCTGTCTGCATTCACACGCTCAAAGTCCAAATTGATACCGTCCAGTCCCAAACGCAACGCCTCTGCTACAATACCTTCTATTAAACGAGTACGATTGGTGGTCGAAGAAAGCACTGCAAATACATCAATATTTGCCTTGTTTACATTATGATAATTAAAGTCGTCCAGAACACCCCAGACCTCCAGTCCCATATTGTGGGCACGCTCCACATAATCCGGTGTACCAAAGCTTTCGAAACCGCCCTGATTGTCATTCAAGCTAAACCAGGTAGGTGCTATAACATTCATGCCCTTGGTATTTGCCACCATACTCTCCAGCGTATCGTTTCCGCCTACACCGCCGATGGAATGCCAACCTAAGCATACCTTATTCTCCAACTGCCTTGTAGTATACTCCGGCTCTACATAATCCGTCACAGGCGTTTCCGTCACTACACTTTCCTCTGACAGGCATTTGTTTTCCACGTAACCGATAAAGGTATCCTCCGTCTTTACCTTGCTCCAGGTTTCCATCTTTTCCAACACTTCCACCTGTTCATCCGCTGCAATCTCCCTCAAAATAGGGCTCTTGATACCGCCCTTGACACGCACCTCCGTATCCTTCTTCACGGTTGCCACACGTTTCTCGCCCCACCGGGTATATACCTGAACCCGCAGTTCGAACACCTCATAGGAAAAATTCGTATACTCCTTCACAAAGTCTGCTGCCAAATATACCTTTTCTCCTTCTGCATAAGCAGGCACATAGGAAAGCTGTTCCTGACTGCCGCCTCTCTCCACAGTCGTATCTCCCAAGCGGACACGCACCACCTCCGTAGGCAAGGCATACAACAGCAGCCCTTCTGTATTGTCCACATAAAAAGCATCATTAAAATACTTATGCACGGTTTTCAAATCAAAGTAGCAGACACCATCCTTTAACAATGCCTGTTCCTCTACACGCTCATCCTGCAGGAATATAGCCAGTCTGTCACCCTTTACTCCGAAGTACTCCTTCAGGTTCGCTTCCTCCTCCGAATAAGAATATTTATCAAAAACGATGGTTCCTGCCGTAGCAATTCCAATAATAATAATCAATACAATAGCCACAAAAACCGGTATCAGCTTCTTCATTTTCCTCTAACTCCTTCTAAAACATATAAGACAACGGAAAAACTCTCCGATGTCTTACAGTATAACAAACTATTTTCATATCGTCATCATTTTTTTAAGACAAGTTTACTGAATCTGTGACAAAATAATCATTCAACATGAGAGGCATTCTCTTTTTCGGTAATCTTCTTCTGTCACAAGGCACTGACCACGCCTATTGTTCCTTGATCTTATCAAATCGTATCTGCTCCAATACACCATTTTCATCCAAAATATAGTCGGGCATATAAACGGAACGCTCATGTACGCAACGCGCCAGAGCTTCCTCCAGAGTCGTTCTTCTGTTGTCTATATATACCTCCAGGTCCGGTTCTCCCTTGCTCTCCAGTCGATAGCGCAGGACATCCTCGATATTTTGAGTGAATTGACCGTTTTCGGCTTTTTCCATGACATTCATACCTCCTTTTTTCATATGCCCTTGACCAAAAAGAATGTGATATATT
>JAFUKS010000074.1 GCA_017473445.1 Lachnospiraceae bacterium | reverse complement strand
TGAGAGGAATTGATACTCCTGTAAGACAAAGAAGAAGGCGTGTTTTTAAGGAAGTGGCGAACCTGGCATATAATTCCAAGAATCTGAAGGATGATATGGAAGCTCTACCTTACAAAATTGTGGATAATGATGAGGTGGAGTACTGGGACAGCGTATATCGTGACCGTGCGATTGTAAGAGAGCGATTACGTCTGGCCATGGGTATGAGCCTTCGTCCGGAGGACAGAGAGCGTCCGGGACATCTGACCCAGGGATTGGAAGAGAGTAATATTGATGAGAAGTACTATGAACCCCCTTTGATGCAGGTAATTCCTTCTGCCTGCAATGCCTGCCCCACCAATTGCTATGAGGTGACGGACTCCTGTATGGGATGCCTGGCTCATCCCTGTCAGAGTGTATGTCCCGTGGGGGCCATTACCATGGTAAAGGGCCGTTCTATTATTGACCAGGAGAAATGTATTAAATGTGGCAAATGTAAGGCCATTTGTCCCTACGATGCCATTTGCCATAAGGAAAGTCCCTGTAAAGCAGCCTGCGGTATTGGTGCCATTAAGACTGACCGTGTGGGCCGTGCAGTAATTGATAATGATATGTGTGTATCCTGCGGACAATGTATGGTAAGCTGTCCCTTTGGGGCCATTGCTGATAAATCCCAGATTTTCCAGCTCATTCGTGCCATGCAGTCGGGACGTAAGATTATTGCCCAGGTGGCCCCTGCTTTTGTGGGCCAGTTTGGTCCTAAGGTGACACCGGAGATGTTTAAGACTGCATTGAAGGAACTGGGCTTTGCTGATGTATATGAAACTGCAATTGGTGCAGATATGGGCTGTATGGAAGAGGCGGAGCATTATGTGAAGGAGGTTGCCAGCGGTAAACAGGCCTTTGCCCTTACCTCCTGTTGTCCCTCCTGGTCCGTGATGGCCAAGAATCTGTTTCCGGAAACCATTGATAAAATCAGCAACGCTATGACCCCCATGGTAGCCACAGCCCGCATCATAAAGCAAGAACATCCGGAGGCTTCGGTGGTATTTATCGGTCCCTGTGCGTCCAAAAAGCTGGAAGCCAGCCGTAGAACCGTTCGTTCCGATGTGGATTTCGTAATTACCTTTGAGGAATTGACCGGTATGTTTGAAGCAAAAGGGATTTTGTTGGAAGAAATCAAAGCCATGGATGAAATGCAGGATGCTACAGCGGCCGGCAGAGGCTATGGTGTGGCGGGTGGTGTGGCTAATGCCATCAAAGAATGTATCGAGACCTATTATCCCGGTACAGAGATTCATATTGAGCATGCAGAGAGTCTGGCAGAATGTAAAAAGATTTTGCTTCTGGCCAAAGCAGGGAAAATGAATGGTTGTCTGATTGAAGGTATGGCCTGTCCCGGTGGATGTATTGCGGGAGCCGGTACCAATATCCCCATTCCCCAGGCAGCCAAAGAAGTGGCCAAGTTCAAAGGGGCAGCGGAAAAGAAAGTGCCCGATGGAGAGGTTCAATAAACAGAATTATGATAAAGCAAAGGAAAAGCTTTTTTATGGAGCTTTTCCTTTTTTTACTATAATTTTTATGGATATGGAGCTTAGGCGGGGTTGAATTTGAAAAACAGCACATACTATGGTTAATCGACAGAAAGGATGACCATAGATGAGTGAAAAGAAAGATGTGATTGTAATCGGTGCCGGGATGGCAGGACTTTTAATTGCGTACTATCTGCAGGAGGCAGGAAAAAAGGTACTGGTGCTGGAAGCAAACAAGATTGGCTCGGGGCAAACAGACCGTACCACTGCCAAAATTACCAGTCAGCATAGCTTGAAATACAGTACCCTGATCAAAAAAGTGGGGAGGGAGCATGCCAGAATTTATGCCCGTGCCAATGAAACGGCCATTGATGAATATGAACGACTCATTCATAGCTTGGGTGTAGATTGTGATTTTGAACGGGTGCCATCCTATCTATATTCCGTAGCAAATCGAAAGCAAATGCAGGAGGAAGCAAAAGAGGCGGCTTCTCTTGGAATTGATGCTTATTTTACGGAATGGACGGAAATACCCTTTCAGGTGGCCGGAGCCGTATGTTTTCGAAAGCAGGCACGGTTTTCCCCACCTCAGTTGATAGAAGCATTGGCGGCCAAATTAGAGATAAAAGAGGAGAGCCGGGTGCTGAAGATCCGGGGAAAGAGAGTGTATACCCGGGAGCAGGTTTATCGGGCAGATAAAATAGTAATGGCCACCCATTATCCCTTTGTAAATGTGCCGGGCTTTTATTTTTTACGACAGCACCAGGAACGCAGTTATGTGCTGGCCTTAAAGGGAGCGGAACCTTTACAGGGGATGTATTATGGGGTGGACAAGAACGGTCTGTCCTTTCGGCAGGCAGGGGAGTATTTGCTGCTGGGAGGTGCCGGTCATCGTACCGGAAAAAAGGGCTGTGGCGGAGCTTACGAGAAATTGCGTAGTGCAGCCGAGCAATTTTTTCCCGGAGCCCGGGAGGAGACCTGTTGGTCTGCGCAGGATTGTATGCCCCACGATGGCATCCCCTTTATTGGAAAATTTTCGGTGTTTACACCTCATTTATATGTAGCTACGGGATTTCAGAAATGGGGCATGAGTACTGCCATGATAGCGGCTTTGATTCTGAGAGAAGAATTGCAAGGACGTCCCCATCCCTGGAGCAGAGTGTTCAGTCCCCAGAGACTGTTGGTAAGGGCAGGGCTTGGAAGGTTTTTGATAGATGTGGGTGAAAGTATCCGGGGACTTACCTTAGGCTGGTTTGGAAAAAGAAGTAGACGTTGCCCCCATTTAGGGTGTAAACTGGAATGGAATCCCAATGAAAGAAGCTGGGACTGTCCCTGTCACGGTTCCCGTTTTGCTGCGGATGGCAGATTGTATGATAATCCGGCCCAAAGTAGTGCAGATATGACGGAAAAGTAGTAATGGGATGCAGACAGGAGTTTAGAAGAAATGAAACGGGAGACTGCCGGACGGTGGTTTCCCGAAAAGAGGAAAAGAGTATGCTTTATAAGTACGAAACCCATTTACATACGAAAGAAGCCAGTGCCTGTGCACGGGCATCAGGACGGGAAATGGCCTATGCAGCCAAGGAGTATTGATATACAGGAAGTATTGTACAGGATCATAACTGGGGCGGTAATACCTTCGTGGATAGAAATTTGCATTGGGAAGATTTTGTGGAACATTTTTGCAAG
>JAFUKS010000073.1 GCA_017473445.1 Lachnospiraceae bacterium | reverse complement strand
GCCGGCTCAGTATATTAAGAGTAGAGATATTATACCTGATTATGATTGTAATACACCGGAGGGACATACCTTTTTGATTGTACCCTTACATATGGAGGACCGGTGTATTGGTTATATGACTATGCGGGATACACTGGCGATGTTGCCGGAGTCGAATCTACTCACATGGACCAAGCATTTGACCAATGGCTTGGAAAGGGCAAGACAGAACGTCTTGATGGATAAGCTGAATGGGCAGTTGAATCACTTGTCTCAAACGGATAAACTTACCGAATTGCTTAACCGGGAAGGCTACGAGAAGATTGCAATTCCGCAGCTGGAAGCTTGCCGCAAAGAAGGCCTTTGTGGGGCAATAGTGGTGGTGGATATCAATCGTATGAAGCATATCAATGATAAGTATGGACACCTACAGGGAGATGCTGCCATTATAACGGTGGCCCAGTCTATCAAAGAAGTATTGCCGGAGCACTGGAATGCAGTACGCTATGGTGGAGATGAATTTGTGCTGGTAGGAGAGTGTGAGTCAAGAGGATGTGCTGAAAAACTAAAGGAAAGCTTGATACAGCGGATTGCTGAGAATGCCGGCAGACTTTTACCCTACAAGCTGACTGCTAGTGTTGGCTATGTGTTGGTAGAACCCTATACGGATTTAACCATAGAGGAATATTTCCGAAGTGCGGATCAGGCAATGTATTATATGAAGGAAGACATGCACAACAGAGAAGCGGAATAAAAACGGGTGGCTGAAGAGCCACCCGTTTGATTATTTTAAAAATCCGTTCACAATTTGTTCTTCTGCTTCAGACTCGGTAAGTCCCAGGGTCATCAGTTTGATTAACTGGTCTCCGGCAATTTTGCCGATGGCCGCCTCATGTATCAGCTCTGCATCCAGGCAGTTGGCAGTAATTTCGGGCACTGCACTGATTTTAGCATTATCCATGATAATAGCATCACATTCAGAGTGACCAGCACATTTATTATTGCCGTTTATTTTAGCCAGGAACAGCTGCCGGGAATTATCCTTTGCTACTGCACGGGAGATTACATTGGTGCTGGAGTTCTCGCCGTCCAAATCCACATTAAATTCGGATTCTGCATATTGATCACCGTGGGTCATGAGACGCTCCGTAATGACCAGCTTGGCTCCATCGCCGATTTTGGCATTGGTTACACGTTTGGTGGAGTCTACGCCCTTAATCTGCACGGTCTCCATTTCCATGTAACTGCCCTCCGCCAGTTCTACACGGGTCTCCGGATTCATAATACGCTGTCCGGTGCCTTCACCACTACCATAATGCTTCTCTACATAACGTACTTTAGAATTGGCACCAATAAAAAAACTATGAATACCGTCATGCTTGCTGTCTTGGTTGCCGCCATTGTGGATACCGCAGCCGGCTACAATGGTAATGTCACAGTCCTCGCCTATATGGAAATCGTTGTACACCATCTCTGTAAGGCCGCTTTGGCTTAGTACCACGGGGATGTGTACGCTTTCTTTCTTTGTACCCGGTTTGATAATGATATCAATCCCCGGCTTATCTGTTTTGGTCACAATATCAATATGAGCAGTGGTATTACGGCCTACACTTTCTCCGTTGGCACGGATATTGTAAGCTCCTGCAGGAACATCATGAAGGTCAGCCACCTGCTCTAAAAGAGTTTTTTGTATCTGGTCCATATTTTCACCCTATCTTTCTTTTTCAAAAAACGAAATATTAACGATAAAATTTGCAGCTTTCGGTGCCCTGTAGCAGTTCGGGAAGAATACTGTCCTTGGGACCCTGAGCTTTGACCTGGCCATCTGCAATTACTACAATTTCATCTGCAATATTCAAAATTCTTTCCTGGTGGGAAATAATCAAAAGGGAATTGTCGCTGGTCTCGTGAAGATTTTCAAATACCTGAATCAGGTTGTTAAAACTCCACAAATCAATGCCTGCCTCGGGCTCGTCAAAGACGGACAGAGGAGTATTTCGGGCAATGATGGTAGCGATTTCAATACGCTTCAGCTCGCCGCCGGAAAGACTGGCATCCACATCACGGTTGATATAATCTCTGGCACAAAGGCCTACTTTGCTCAAGTATTCACAAGCACCGGCAGTAGAGATTTTGTCTTTAGCAGCCAGAGTAATCAAATCCTTAACCTTTACACCTTTGAAGCGTACCGGTTGTTGAAAGGCAAAGCTGATGCCCGCATTGGCACGTTCGGTAATGCTCATGTCAGTGATGTCCAGACCATTGAAAAGAATGCGTCCGGAGGTGGGATTTTCAATACCCATAATCAATTTAGCCAAAGTGGACTTGCCGCCACCGTTAGGACCTGTAATGACTGTCAGGGAATGATCCTGCAAGGTCAGATTTATATTCTTAATAATCTCCTTGGTGCCATCGGGGCCGGACACCTGAAAGGAGAGATTTTGCAATTCCAGCATAAGTACCTCCTACAAACGGTTACAGTAATAGATTTCATGTGATAGAATAATCACAATGGAATCATTAATCAGTATATCACAAAAATATAAAAAGCAAATCAAAAGTATAATTTTTTTTATGGGAAAAAGGGGTAAAATATGATTGGAATGGTGGTTCTAAGGCGAAAGAAGTTGTTTTGTAAAAATTGTTTGAAAAAATACAAAAATATACTTGACTTTTTCTCGGGATAAAGTTAAAATAATCAATGTTGCAGGGATACCTCAACAAGATGTGCGTTTAGCTCAGCTGGATAGAGCGTTTGGCTACGGACCAAAAGGTCGGGAGTTCGAATCTTCTAACGCACACGTTACAAAACCTCGTAAACTTAAGGGCTTACGAGGTTTTTGCTTTTTCCGAAAGTCTATCCTTGTGAAAAACGGGCAAGGTTTGGGCGGGCTAGGGTAAAGTTTTTGTAGGAAAATAAAAAAATAGAAAGCACCTGATTCCTATGTTAGGATTTAAGGTGACCAAACCAATAATCCAAGGAGGGTGCTTTCATGATAAATAGTATACAGCAATTTCAGGAAAAAGGGTTG
>JAFUKS010000072.1 GCA_017473445.1 Lachnospiraceae bacterium | reverse complement strand
GTCAGATATAATTAATTTCAAGAGATTAGATGAAGGAGCGGGTGGTATGAAGCAGGTGCAAGGGATACAGGCCAGCGAAGGAATCGCCATTGGAAAAGTGAAGATTTATCAGGGCGCCCAACCGGTTGTGGAGCCGCAACGAGTGCAGGATGTGCGGAAGGAACTGGCACTGTATGAATTTGCGTGCAGGGAAGCCACCTTGGAGCTGGAACGGGTATACCGTCAGGCAATGGGAGAAGTGGGGAAGCAGGCGGCGGAGATTTTTGAAGCCCAGCTGATATTATTGCAGGATGCGTCCTTTGATAGGTACATTCGGGAGAAAATCATTGGAGAGCAGGTCAGTGCGTCTTATGCAGTATACAGTGCTGGAGAGCATTTTGGAGCAATCCTAGGAGCAATGCCGGATGAGACTGCCAGGGCCCGACGTATGGATATGAAGGATGTGGCCGGCAGAGTGGTTCGTATGCTGGAACAAAGGAGTCAGGAGGAGACAGAGCAGGAATGCTATGTGATTGTGAGCCGGGAAATGACTCCGGGAGCGGTGATGACACTTGGAAAGGACAAGGTGCTGGCATACATTACCCAAAATGGCTCTTATCAGTCCCATGCGGCTATTCTGGCCCGTTCCATGGAAATTCCAGCGGTGACAGGGGTGGATGTGAGCACTCTGGAGGATGGTATGGAAGTGGCCGTGGACGGAGAGCAAGGTGTGGTGTATTTGCAGCCGGATGAGGCTACTTGTAAGGAATTATTGGATCGGGTGGAAGAGCAGAAACGTCTGGAGAAAGCCAGAAAGGCGTTGATTGGGGCACAGACAGTGACCCTGTCCGGGCACAAGGTAGGGCTTTATGCCAATATTGGCAGCCGGGAAGAGGTACAGGCAGTCATTGATAACGGAGGTGAGGGTATCGGATTACTTCGGACGGAATTCCTGTTCCTGGGACGCAGTCAGATGCCCGAGGAAGAAGAGCAATACAGAACCTATCGGTATATTGCAGAACAGATGCAGGGCAAGAAGGTGGTGCTCCGTACCCTGGATATCGGTGGTGATAAACCGGCCTCCTATCTGCCCATGGAGCAGGAAGAAAATCCAGCCTTGGGCTATCGGGGGATTCGCATCTGTTTACAGCACCGGGAATTGTTTTTGACTCAACTGCGGGCTGTTTTGCGGGCGGCAGCTTATGGACAGGTGGCCGTGATGTTCCCCATGATTACTTCTGTAGATGAGGTGAGAAAGGCCAAGGAATGTCTGAAGGAGGCCCGGGAGCAGTTACAGGCAGCAGGCGTGTCCTATGGACAGGTGCAGATGGGAATCATGATAGAAACCCCGGCGGCAGTAATGCTGGCAGAAGAACTTGCCAAGGAAGTGGATTTCTTTAGTATCGGAACCAATGATTTGACCCAGTATACTCTGGCGGCAGACCGTCAAAATCCTGCGGTACGGCAGGTATACGACACACGTCATCCGGCCATTATGAAGATGATAGAGCATGTGGTGGCTGCTGCACACAAGGCAGGCATTACTGTGAGCATCTGTGGAGAACTGGGTGGAGATGTGACAGTAACAGAACAATTCGTACATATGGGAATGGATATTTTTTCTGTGTCTCCCGTCAAATTGCTAGAGATAAGGGAAAGAATTCGCAGTATTTCGTGAATAAAAAATATTGAAGTTCAGAAAACTTCGTAATATAATGTAAAAGTATTTTTCAAAAATACTTAGTTTATTGATTAAAGGAGAGACGGCGATGAAGCAGGATATGATTGTTATTCTGGACCTTGGCAGCACTGAAAATACAGTGATTGCGAGACAAATCTGAGATATGGGTGTATATAGTGAGATTCATCCTCATGATATTACTCCCGAAGAATTGAAGGCATTGGATAATGTAAAGGGTATTATCTTAAACGGTGGCGAGAATCGTGTAGTAGACGGTACTCCCGTAGACGTAATGCCTGCGATCTATGAATGTGGCTTCCCTGTGATGGCTATTGACCATCCTACCGCAAAATGTCAGCAGCAGCTGGCACAGCTTCCTGATGAAGCTACCCTGAAGGCATTTGTATTCGATACCTGTAAGGCTGAGGCAAACTGGAATATGAAGAACTTCATTGCTGACCAGATTGAACTGGTTCGCCGTCAGGTTGGAGATAAAAAAGTATTGTTGGCACTGTCCGGCGGTGTAGACTCTTCCGTAGTGGCAGCCCTGCTGTTAAAGGCAATCGGCCAGCAGCTGGTATGTGTTCATGTAAACCATGGCCTCATGCGTAAGAACGAGTCTGAAAATGTAGTAGAAGTATTCCGCAATCAGCTGAATGCAAACCTGATCTATGTGGATGCTACCGAGCGTTTCCTGACCAAGCTGGAGAACGTAGCAGATCCTGAGCAGAAG
>JAFUKS010000071.1 GCA_017473445.1 Lachnospiraceae bacterium | reverse complement strand
GGCAAACAAAAATTATATGGTAAATACGGCCGGATTATGTGTAATGGCTTGTGTATTACCCATGATCTTGAGTCAGTTGGGGAATGTGAGTGTGTTGCCCATTGGATTAGCTATTCTGAGCCTGAATACGCCCCTGTGTATTTTACTGTCAGTGGACAAAGATTTGGAACAGGCGGTAAGAATGCTTCCCGGACAGGGTATACGCTTTGGTGTGAAATATTGTGGCTTTTTAGCAACGGTAAATTTATTGTTAAGCAGTGTTTATCTGGTAAGCTGGCAGCTACAGTTTGCAAATGTAAGTCGACAGATGATTTTGGTAGCGATAGTATTTGCCCTGCAAAGTGCTTTGGGTTCTGTGGTACTGGAATGGGTATATCCCTTGCGTAGCTGGCAGCTGGAAAGTGATTTGTACCATCATCCCAGAAAGTATATTATACCCGGGATTATGATGCTTTTGGCAGGAGTTGTCAGTCTATGGAGTGGCTTTGTGTGGGTATTGCTGGGGATTTTGGTAGTAGAAATTCTGGTTATTTGTAGTATGGGAGAAAAATTGCATTTGTAAATGATCTTTCGTATTCGTAGTAATCCGCAAGCAGATTAGGAGAAACTATGTACAACAAAGTCTATGTAGAAATTACCAATATATGTAATATGAACTGTTCTTTTTGTCATGGACATAAAAGAGCCCCGAGGCAAATGAATAAGGAGGAATTTACCCTTATTCTGGATAAGCTTACGGACCAAACGGGGTATCTCTATTATCATTTGATGGGAGAACCTCTTACCCATCCCTTGCTTTCTGAATTTATTCAATTGGCGGGAGAGCGTGGATACAAATCAATCATTACCACCAACGGAACCCTTTTAAACAAACGGGGGAAGGAGCTGTTAGCTGCAGGCGTGCACAAAGTAAATATCTCCGTACATAGCTTTGAGCAGGGGACAGATGAAGAACAACATAGGTATCTATGCGAACTTGCAGATTTCGCCGGGGAAGCTGCAAAGTGCGGGACCATTGTGGTTTTTCGCCTATGGAATAATGGATTTGACGGTGGCAAAAACGAAAATGCGCTTCATATTCTCAAAGAAAACATACCCGGCGAGTGGATAGAAAATACCCGCGGTATCCGAATTTGTGATAAAATATATCTGGAATGGGGAGAGCGCTTTGAATGGCCGGATTGTAATGCGGAAATAAAAGGAAACAAGTATTTTTGCTATGGTCTGAAGGACCAATTCGGCATTCTCTCAGATGGAACGGTAGTACCATGTTGTCTTGATAGTGAGGGTACCATTCATCTTGGCAACATATTTACGGAGGATTTGGATACCATTCTGAATTCCTCACGGGCCATAAATATGGTAGAGGGCTTTAGACGGGGCGAAGCATCTGAGGACTTGTGTAAAAGATGCGGATATGCCCGGAGATTTGTATAAGAGTTGCGTGATTTGCTGTATGAAAGGAGCTTTTCATGAACTTACTATATCCCTATGGAAAAGAAAAAAGCAGAAAGATTTTTCCTGATACCTATCAGCATCTTGCTTTGGCAGAGTTGGTGGATAGGATTGCCATAAAGGAATATGATCGGAAATTGGTGCAGGCCGTTTTTGAAAATATTCCCACAGATATGGAAACGATCCGGTTCCGTCAGGATATTCTTCGCGATTTTATGGAGAATGAAGCCTTTTGCCGGGCACTTGGGGATGCCCTGAAAAAGCTGGATGTTTTAAAAGAATACCGTAGTAATAATCACTATTTGCAGAGGAAGAAGGCAAGTATCTGGGATTTCATTGATTATATGGAGGAAATGGAAGTCTATATTCAGGTGATAGAAGAGATGAATAGGCTTTTTGCAGAATATAAAATGACTTCCAAAGGTCTGACCGAAATTGCAATGTCCTTAGGGGATGTAATTGATACAGAACGGATAGAGGAATTGAAAGAATTTGTAGGTAGCATGAAGGCAGATATTTCAACGCTGAAAAGTGTTACCGTAGGCATCAATTTGACACCGGAATTGCATCCGGAAGAAATTATTATCTTGGATTTAAATCAATTTCCCTTTCGCTCAAGACTACGCCATATAAATTGGTCTGCGTCCATTGCTGCCCAGCGAGAGGTTTCTTATAAGGAGCCCTCACAATTGATGAAGTATATGACCCAGGATATGGAGCGTGAGCTGGCACAGCAGATGCGTCAATATAAAAAGCAGTTACAGTCCTATATTAATTTGAGCGGATATTTCCTATTGGATATATGTGATGATTTGAAGTACTATCTGCTTCTGGCAACCTTTGCCCAAAAGCTACAGGAGAAGGGCTATACCATTTGTTTACCGAAGTTGCAGGAAGATGTTGACCAGGTGTTGATAAAGGGTGTTTATAATGTGAGACTAACGGAAAAGAACACGGAGCAGATTGTAAAGAATGATTTTTCTTTTCAGCCAAAGGAAAAAATCTATATACTGACCGGTCCCAACAGAGGCGGGAAAACCATGCTGACACAAGCCATTGGTATTGCAGCTTTCATGGCAGCGCAAGGACTTTATGTATTAGCAGAAGAATATATTGGATGTGTATTCGAAAACATTCTGACCCATTTCCCGGCGGATGAAAACCAGACCTTGGATATGGGAAGGTTAGGTGAGGAAGCGGTGAGAATCCGGGAGATTTTGAAGGGAGCAACGCCTCGGACCTTGCTTTTGTTAAACGAAACATATTCCTCTACTTGTGCATCGGATGGTTTATATCTGGCAAACGATTTGGTACATATTTTAAAGTATCGTGACATTCCTACGATTTTTAATACCCATATTCATGAGCTTGCCCGTTCGGTTTCTCAAATGAATCAATGGGAGGGAAAAAGTGATGTGGTTAGCCTGACAATGGAAATCAAAGACAATGTGAATACCTTCCGGGTGTTGCGTGCCGAGCCGGATACCTGCTCCTATGCACAGAATATCGCTCGTAAATATGGTGTTACATTTGAGCAAATGTTGAAAGAAACAATATAAAAACCATTGTTTGTCCCCCAAAAACCGTCGTTCATCCAAAAAAACCGTCGTTCATCCAAAAATGATTGTTTCTCTTGACAATAAAGTATACAATATATCATGAGTGGACCCCAATACACTCATAAGAACCGAGGGAGCAGTCAAACTCTAATCCCCCCCCCTTGACGCTCTCTCTAGATAATCCCTTACAGTAGTTTTTAAAAGCTCTGTAGGGGATTTTTTATGGGTAAAATGCTATTGACGCGCATAAATTAGGCGTAGTAAACTAAATGTAAAAGAGTAAAACGATTTACATGGCAACAGACGGTTGCAAAAGAATTTGGGAGGGTTATAATGTTAAGAGAAGTAATGACGCAGAACGGTATGGTTCGCGGTTTGCCTGCCGCAGATCCACGAATCACATCCTTTAAGGGGATTCCCTTTGCGGCACCGCCGGTGGGGGAAAACAGATGGAGAGCACCCAAGCCCTGTAGCGATTGGGAGGGGGTACGTAAGGCCTATGAATTTGCTCCTATTTCTGTGCAGGACACACCCGGTCTGGGTACGGACATTTATTGCCGTGAATGGCATGTGGACCCGGACATATCTATGAGCGAGGACTGCCTCTACTTGAACGTATGGACCGGTGCCAAGAGTGCAGATGAGAAGCTACCGGTGCTGGTTTGGTTTTTTGGGGGAGCCCTGCAGTGGGGATATCCTTCCGAAATGGAATTTGATGGTGAACGGATTGCCAGACGTGGTATTGTGGTGGTGACCGTAAACTATAGATTGAATGCCTTTGGATTTTTGGCACATCCGGAGCTGACTGCAAAGCAGCCTGATACACCTACCAATTTTGGTTTTCTGGACCAGCAGGCGGGTATCAAATGGGTAATCCGGAATATTGCGGCCTTTGGTGGGGACCCTGAGAATATTACCATTGCCGGTCAATCCGCAGGGGGCGGTAGTGTTTTGGGGCAGATTACCAATCCGGCCAATAAAGGATTGTTCCAAAAAGCAGTTATCATGAGTGCCATGATTCAAAGCCCCTATGAAGAGACATCTATTATCACTCCCGTGACCTTAGAGCAGGCGGAAGAAAACGGACAGAATTTCCTAGAGTTTTTGGGTGTGACTTCCATTGAGGAAGCCAGAGAATTGGATGCGTTATATATCAGGGATAAGTACGCGGAATATGCCGTGGCACATCCCCGTATGATGTCCGTAATTGATGGCAGATTTAATACAGATGAACCCATTAAGCGTTTGGCCCGGAATGAACAGCTGGATATTCCGTTACTATCCGGTAGCACGGGAAATGAATTCCCGGCATTTATCGGGGCTGCTTCTGTGGAAGAATTTGAGGAGAAGGCAAGAGAGATTTTTGGAGAAGAGGCAGAGACCTTTTTAAAGTTTCAAGAAGCCTATGAACAGGATACAGTAGGAGGCTTTGCCAGAGTCAACGGTATCGAGTGTACCATAAAGGCGGCCTTTGAAGAAAGCAGAAATAATGGAAATAAGCAGAAATGCTATTACTATCGTTTTGTTCCGGATATTCCCGGCTGGGACAATCCGGGCACCTTCCACTCGGTGGATTTATGGTTCTTTTTTGAAACCCTGGCTAAGTGCTGGAGACCTTTTGTAGGAAGACATTATGATTTGTCCAGGCAGATGTGTAATTATTTCTGTAATTTCATTAAATCCGGTGACCCCAATGGCACGGATGCAGATGGCTCTCAGCTTCCCGTATGGGAGCCTTATGATGAGGAAGCGCCTATGGGAATGAGCTTTACGGAGCAGGGTGCGGTAGCTATAAGGGAAAAGGATAGTGATTATATCCGTTTCCATGTGGAACATATAAAGGAAAGACTAAAGAAAAAATAAAATGAAAGAGAGTGTGCACAGTGATTACAGTAAAAGAAATCGCGCAAATGTGTAATGTATCCCCCAGTACGGTGTCAAATATTTTGAATGGCAGACCCAATGTGGGAGAGGAGACCAGGCAGCGTGTGCTGGAGGTAATTAAAGAGACCGGCTATCAGCCCAATTACTTTGCCCAGAGTATGCGGAAGCAGAGCAGCCGCATGATTAGTATTTTGGTGGAGGATTTGGGTGAATTCAGTACGCCTCCCATTGTAGAGGCGGCCATGGCATATTGCGATGATATGGGATACCGTGCTATTTTGATGAATATGCGTTTGTATGATAAATGGCAGAAGGACTGGTATGATGACGAGGAAAAGGTAAAATCTGTACTGCTTCCCCTGATTCAGGAGATGCAGTCCATCCGTGTGGATGGTATGCTTTATATTGCAGGACATTGCCGTCATATTGATTATTTTCCCAAGGAGTTTAAGCTTCCCGGTGTAATCGCCTACGGATTGTCTGAAAATAGTAAATATCCGTCTGTAGTCATTGATGATGAGAAGGGTGGTTACGACATTGCTCAGTATCTGATAGAGCAAGGACATGAAAGAATTGGTGTAATTGCCGGTTCCGATATGAATCTCCATACCCAAAGTCGTCTGACAGGTTTCTGCAAGGCATTGCAGGAGCACAATGTGTCATACCATTCGGAGTGGGTTCGCTATGGTGATTGGAAGAGAACTTCCGGTTATAAAGAGGCGGCTTATCTGGTAGCCCAAGGTGTTAGTGCTATTTTCTGTATGAATGATTCCATGGCAGCGGGTGTCTATGATTATCTGCGTGAACAAGGTCTGGCTGTGGGTAAAGATATTTCCGTGGTAGGCTATGATAATAAAGATTTAGCTGCGTACCTTTATCCGGCATTGACCACCAATGAGATTCCTCTTCGGGCCATCGGTCAGAAAGCGATGGAACTGTTGATTGATAGGCTGGAGGAAAAGGATTCTGCCCTAGGTGCTGATCATCTGGTAAAGATTCCATGCAATCTGGTATGCAGAGAGTCAGTAAAAGCTTTAAAGAAATAATAGTATTTTATAAGAAGGTCAAAATGAAGGTATTTTGGCCTTCTTTTTTACAAAAACCATTAAAATAAAGGAAAAACAAAACAAAAAACCTTTAAAATAAAGGTTTTTCTTTACAATTCCATATAATAATGATTAAATAAAGACAGGAGGTGATGGTATGGGTATCAGAAAGTATATTATGTCGGACCACGCTACTGCAGATGATGTAAAAAGAATCAGAAAGCAATTAAGACTGACGCAAAAGGAGTTTGCTGTATTGGTGGACAGTTCCCAGTCTTCTGTGGAACGATGGGAAACCAGTGATGCCCCCATTAGCGGGCCGTTGGTACTCTTGCTTGGCTTACTGGAGCGGCATCCGGAATATTTACAGGAACTGGAGGTTCCTGTAAAAGTATATCCCCTCAGACTTTGGTATATGCACAAACAGACGGTATGTACCCTGATAGATGTGGATGAAATGAGTAGACGGGTACAGATAAAAAATTATACGGATAATTTGATGTTTCGTGCTTTCGGAATCATAGAGCAACCGGATTATGAACAGTATATGGAATTTTTGCAGTCCAGATGTTTTCCTGAAAGCAGGGACAAAATGAAACTGATACTTCAGGATTTAGGTTTGCCCTTTTATGATCCCTTTATGATCATTGAAAAGACGGAAGGTCGGATGGCAGAGGACGATTTCTGGATTAAGATAGAGAGGTAGCGGATGGTTGAATTATTTGAACAGGACATACGTACAAATGATAGACAGTCTTCTAAAGGGAATCAGCTGAAATGGGAGAATCAAGGGATGTGGTATAAGGCTGATTATACCGGATATGAAGGTCTGGCAGAATATATGATATCCCATTTATTGCAGAAGTCCACTCTTGAGCCGCGGGAATATGCTTTATACGATTTAGAACAGATAAAGTATAAGACGACCCTTTATAATGGTGTACGAAGCAGAGATTTTCTGACGGCTGATTGGCAGATTGTGACCTTGGAGCGGTTGGTAAAGCAGTT
>JAFUKS010000070.1 GCA_017473445.1 Lachnospiraceae bacterium | reverse complement strand
TCGTTGTCCCCGCACCTGTGCAAAATCCTCTTCTATTTGTTTCAATCGCTCTTCCATGTCCCCGTTTTGCACAGTAGCAGGTAATAGTTCCTCTCGCCCCTCTTGAAGAAACCGTAAAAGCTCCGGCAGATTGGAAACTCCACGTATCACAGCCCCCGGAATCACAGCCCCTTCCTTGGCATTTTCCTTAGGCACAATAAATTCACATATTCCCTGCGTTACCCCTTCCCTCACAATAGGAAGCACCCCCCGAATAGGCTTAATCTCTCCGTTTAATCCCAGCTCTCCCAAAAATACTTTTCCTTCTGTAGCATGGTCCGGAAAATATCCCAGTGCGTCCAACATTCCCACTGCAATGGGCAAATCAAAGGCAGTTCCTTCCTTGCGGATATCTGCCGGAGACAAATTGACGGTAATATGACCGGGTGGAATATCCAATTCCTCGTTTTTCAATGCGACCAGCACCCGTTCTCTGGATTCCCTGGTTTCGTTGCTTAGGGAACCTACCATGTGAAAAGCGGGCAGACCATTGGCCACATCCACCTCCACCTTTACAAAATACGCTTTGACACCAATTACGGCGCCGGATGTAATGACACTATACATCCCATTCCTCCTTTTTCTTATTCTATTTACTATCTTTTGAAAAATGGGCGAATCTGCCCGGAAAATCTCAAAAAGAGATTACAGAAAAATACCAATCCGAAAATTGATAAAAGGGTATTTGTTCTATTTAGATAAAAATTGGAAATTTCCCTGAAAAGGGTAATAGAAAAACAAGTATTTTAGGCAGGCAGTGCCGGAATCCCCTCACCGGGCTCCGACATGCCCGTTAACATTGATATCTGATCTGCCATTGTTCCGGACCAGGGACAAATTCCTGATGCACCTCCAGGACGGATACTCTCCGTAGCCGATGCTCCATATCTCCCCGTTCTGCCAAAGGGAAATACTCCAGCAACTGTTGCATCCCCTTCCCCGGCATGGCACTATTTACAACTGCCACCACCAGCAAGCCTTCCGTAGCCGCTCTGACAGTCTCCTGCACTGCCTCACAGCCTTCCAACACATCCAGCAGCAATACATCCACATCCATGGCTTTGGCCTCCCGAATGGCCCGTACCAAATGGGGAACATCTCTTTTTAGAATCCGTTGACTGACCACACTGCCTTGACATGGGATACAATGCTCCACCGTTTCCCCTAATGCCATAATATGCAACCGGTCTGCATTGCCCAGATACTGCCCCAGGGCAGCCAGAGTGGTACTTCTTCCGCTTCCCGGCCGACCGGTTAAAAGTATCAGCCCCTGCCTTCTTTTAACAGTCTCCAGTAATTTCTCAGGTAAATCCAGCATCGCCACCGGCTCCTGCCGGATAATCCGTATAGCCAAGGCCGCCATCGACTGCTGTCGGTAAGCACTAACCCGGTATCTGTGATTCGCCGAAGATTCATAGGTACCAACACAATACCCCATGTCATCATACTGCTCCCGCAGCTCCTGGGGAAGTAACTGAATCAGCATATCCAAAATCTGGGATGCTGAAAAATGAGGCAGATTTATGGGCTCTAAAAGCCCCCTCACCCGCATCATGGGCGGTTCATCCGGCATAAAATGAACATCGCTGGCTCCGGCCTCTCTGGCCCTTATCAAAATCTCATCAACAGTCATGAGCGAAATCCTTTTCTAAACCTTAGTAATATCCCAGTTCTTTCAGCTTTTCGATATCCATAATATATCTGTTATCCATGGTCTTCATAATATCAACAATTTCCACATCAGCATTTTCTTTTATGGACAAATCGATAATACTGTTGTCCCGGAAACTAAGTACCACCGGGCGTAATATATTCTGGGGATTCTCCACCAGAACCAATGCTTTCTCACCTGTATTCAGCTCCACACTGACACCGGGGAATAAAATCTTGATAGACTGAACCAGTGCCGTCACTACCTTAGGATCATACACCTGAGGAAGGGACTGCAGTTCCTTAATGGCCATTACCTCCGAGCGGGCGGTACCGTTTAAACTCATACCGGTCAATTCATCATACCGGTTTGCCACAGCTAAAATCTTGGCACCGGTAACGAATTTCATGTTCTCATTTTTATTTCCCGTATTGTTTATGAGCTTCCTGATACGGTCCGCCTGAAAACAGATACGTTTCAATGCCATTCCGTTGGATAATGCATATTCTATCAAGTCTCCGGTAACAGACAAAGTACCATCCACCAGGCTCTGCTGCTCAGGGTCCAAATCCGCTGCACATACAATCTCCATAGGCAGGTTCATCTTGCCCACATCATGTACAAGAGCAGCACTCACCACATGGAGATGTTCTTCCGCATACAGATTCAACCGATGCCCGATTAGTGCACACAAAATTGCTACATTTAAGGAATGCTTATACAAATAGTCCTCGCCACTGCGTAGATTCTGATAAAAATTAATCTTGCGATCCTGTCTTCCATAGGCATGCACAATCATATTAGTAATATTGGGAAGCTTAATTTGTCTGCGCTCATTGCGGATACTTTCCAGCTCCTCCTGAATTGCAAATACACCCATGGTTTGAAAACGTTCGAACTCAAAATCATCCGCAGACATGGGAGGAAGCGGCTCTGCCGGCTCCAATATGTAAATACCCAACAAGCCAAAATTACGTACCATCTCAATACCGGCTTTGGTCAATTTGGTATTTCTGTCGAAAAGCAATACACCCTTTTTATTATAAATAGGTCTTGCCAGTCTCATATCCACTTTTAAGTCAGCTGTCTTTATAAAAAGCATGTGTACCCCCGAAAATAGAAAAATAGTATACCAATACCCTAGTATCAGTATACTATTTCCACTATCTTTTGACAAGATTCCTTTTCTGTTTCCATAGCTTCTTTTCAGAATTTATCATATAGTTTTTTTAATGCTTTTTTCTCGATTCGAGACACATAACTACGGGAAATTCCCATTCTTTTACCAATTTCATTCTGAGTCCATTCCCTTCCGCCGACAAGACCGTAACGAAGTACCAAAATCTCCCTTTCCCGTCCGGTAAGACAACTGCTTAACAGCTGGTACATTCTTGCAATATTTTTTTGTAACTCCATTTCCTCCACAATGTCTCTCTGGCCCGTTTCAATAATATCCACCAGTTGAATTTCTTTTCCTTCTTTATCCTGACCAATGGGCTCATAAAGGGATACTTCCCTGGCGGATTTCTTTTTGGTCCGAAGCATCATTAACAATTCATTATCGATACATCGACAGGCGTAAGTAGCCAGCCGCCCCTTACCTGCATCAAAGGTATCCACTGCCTTAATCAACCCGATACAACCGATAGAAATCAGATCCTCCTGTTCTTCATCCATACTCTGATATTTTTTGGCAATATGTGCAACCAGTCTTAAATTTCGCTCTACTAAAATCTGTCTGGCCTGCTGTGCTTCCTGTTCATTCCCTTCCCGTAACAGGCGTATATATTCCGCCTCTTCCACCATGGTCAATGGTTTTTCAAAGGTTTTCAAAAGTACCTCCCAGATTGCACTTAACAATAGTTTATGTGCTTTCCGGGCATCTCGTGCCTGTCATAGTGAAACCTTACTCCAATAAAAATTGTGCCATTACATAGTTACTTAAATCAAGACCTCTGGGCGTCAATGCCAGATAGGCCATTTCATCACCGTCCTGGCACCCTTCCGTATTTCCCTCCTCCTTCCTGTGATATTCCAGCAGACCATCCCTCCTGTTTTTTTCAATTACGGGGCCATAAATATCTTCCGGAGAGACACCGAACCGTTGACGAAACTCCTCCCGGCTCACACCCTGAGTCAATCGTAGCCCCAGATACATGGTTTCTTCCATCTGCTCCTGCCTTTTCAAAGGTTGTATCTCCTGTCTTTGCTGCAAGGGTGACTCCACATAAGCCTGCCGTTCAGCTGTGTTGTGAAAGCGGGTATTATCCATTAAGGAAGCGGCTCCCAAGCCAAACCCCAAATATTCCCGTCTGGTCCAATATCCTACATTGTGTCTGCACTCCTTGCCGGGCAGGGCATAATTAGAAATTTCATACCGGTGATACCCCTGTTCCAGGAGAAGTCTTTCGGTATCCCGGTACATTTCCCGTTCCGTATCCTCATCAGGCAATGCCAGCTGCCCCTTTTCATAGGCCCTATAAAAGGGAGTCCCCTCTTCCACAATCAGGGAATAGGCTGAAATATGCTCCGGTCTTAGGTTCAGCACCCGCCCAAGACTCTCTGCATAGCTCTCTCTGGTCTGTCCCGGCAGGGCACTCATCAGGTCCACATTTACATTATCAAAGCCCGCCTCTCTGGCCCACTGGTAGGTATCCAGAAACTGCTGCCAGGTATGAATCCTTCCCAGTGCCATCAATTCCCGGTCATGGGTTGACTGCAACCCGATACTTAAACGGTTTACTCCTGCCGCTCGATAAATGCATAGTTTCTTCTCATCTACGGTACCGGGATTTACCTCTATGCTAATCTCTGCATCCTCTGTCAGTGCATAATGCTTCCTTATCAGGGCAAGCATCCGCTCTATCTGCTCTCCCGGCAGAATGGAGGGGGTGCCGCCCCCTATAAAAATGCTACATACCTGATATTCCTTACATTCCACCGCTCTTTCCCTTATTTCCAAGAAAAGTGCCTCCATGTAGTCCTCCCTTTCCGCCTCAGACGCAGAGGCGGAAAGAAAGTCACAATAAAGACACTTCTTTACGCAAAAGGGAATATGAATATATAATTCCAATAATCTATTTGCCATCATCTAATTTTAACACACTCATAAATGCTTTCTGGGGGATTTCCACATTTCCCACCTGTCTCATTCGTTTCTTACCCTCTTTCTGCTTCTCTAACAGCTTTTTCTTTCGGGTAATATCGCCGCCATAGCATTTTGCAAGTACATCCTTACGCATAGCCTTCACGGTCTCACGGGCAATAATCTTGCCCCCCACAGCCGCCTGAATAGGAATCTCAAAGAGATGTCTGGGAATCTCATCCTTCAGCTTCTCGCACATCTTACGGCCTCTTTCATAGGCAGAATCCGCATGTACAATAAAGGACAAAGCATCCACCTCTTCCCGGTTGATGAGGATATCCAGCTTCACCAGACTGGAGGTCTCATAGCCCTTGATATCGTAGTCAAAGGATGCATAGCCTCTGGAACGAGATTTTAAGGCATCAAAGAAATCATAAATAATTTCATTTAAAGGGAGCTCGTATTTAATTAAAGCTCTGTTACCGGAGGTATATTCCATCCCCAGATAACGGCCTCTACGCTCCTGACACAGCTCCATAATGGAACCGATAAATTCATTGGTCACCATAATCTCTGCACTTACAATGGGCTCCTCCATATGCTCAATTTCAGAGGGATCCGGCAGGTTGGAGGGATTGGTCAGTTCAATGACCTCTCCATTGCTCTTATATACCTTATAAATAACACCGGTTGCGGTGGTCAACAAATCCAGATTATACTCTCTCTCCAACCGCTCCTGAATAATTTCTAAATGCAATAAGCCCAAGAAGCCGCAGCGGAAACCAAAGCCCAACGCAATGGAGGTCTCCGGTTCATACTGTAGGGAAGCATCATTTAACTGTAATTTCTCCAGGGCATCCCGCAAATCCGGATATTTAGCACCATCTGCCGGATACATACCGCAGTACACCATGGACTGCACCTTTTTATATCCGGGCAGGGGCTCACTGCAGGGACGGTTGGCATCGGTCACCGTATCACCTACCGCTGTATCCTTTACATTCTTAATGGATGCGGTGATATAGCCTACCATACCGGCCTTCAATTCCTCACAGGGAATGAACTGTCCGGCACCAAAATAGCCCACCTCTACTACCTCCTGCTTAGCTCCCGTAGCCATCATCTTGATGGTAGTACCCTTCTTTACAGTACCCTCCATAATACGGCAAAAGATAATGACACCCTTATAGGAATCATACAGGGAGTCAAAAATCAGTGCCTGCAAAGGATTCTCCGGATTACCCTTGGGGGCAGGAATCTGCTTCACAATCTGCTCCAGTACATCCTCAATACCGATACCGTTCTTGGCAGAAATCAGAGGTGCATCCTGGGCTTCCAGGCCAATCACATCCTCAATCTCGTCCTTCACTTTATCCGGCTCCGCACTGGGCAGGTCTATTTTATTAATTACAGGAAATACATCCAAATCATGGTCCAACGCCAGATATACATTGGCAAGGGTCTGGGCCTCAATCCCCTGGGCCGCATCCACCACCAGAATGGCTCCGTCGCAGGCTGCCAGAGAACGACTTACCTCATAATTGAAGTCCACATGGCCCGGAGTATCAATGAGATTAAAAATATACTCCTCCCCATCCTGGGCCTTGTATACCGTACGTACGTACTGAGCCTTGATGGTAATACCTCTCTCCCGCTCCAAATCCATATTATCCAGTACCTGAGCCTGCATCTCACGACTGGTCAGCAAACCGGTCTTCTCGATGATACGGTCCGCCAAGGTGGACTTGCCATGGTATATATGTTCAACAATACAAAAATTACGTATTTTACTCTGGTAATTTGATTCCATTCCTGAACCTCACTATCTGTAAATCATGATAAACAACAGCTATTGTAACAAATAATCCGTCTATTGTCCAGATAATACCAGGTCCAAAATCTGTGCAATGGGACCACAGGCGTTCATAGCCTCCTCCACTGTATTGTTCTGAGCCCCCAGCTCAATCAGTAGATACCGTTCCTTAAGGTGCATATTGTAACGATAACTCTTTAAATATATTTTCCGAGTCAGTCCCGGATAGTACTCCATGGCTTTTTTCTGCATTTGAAAAGAAAAGCTTAGGTTTTCCTCCAGGTTCTCATTTTTCAGATAATCAATATTACCGGTTTTTCGGGTGCGGCTGATACCATTGAAAAACATAAACCGGGCAGTGGGCCTGCCATCCACATCCATTACCAGCCGGTTACTCTCCGGCATCTGGTCCCTATGTAAATCGATTACCACCTGAATGGAGGGATTTTCCTGCAATAAGGCAGATATGGTAGGTAACGCGTTGGCATAAGCATCCACACCTTCCCCTTCTACAAAGGAATTTTTACAATGCATTACCTGATATCCATAATCCTGCACCAGAATCTGAGATAAGTAATCCCCTACCCCTACAATAGTAGTGCTTTCCTCTCCGGGAATAGAATCCGCAAAGGCCTCATTGGCATGGGTATGATAAATCAGAATTTGAGGCTCATCCAACTTTTGAATAGTCGCATCAAAGGACATAAGCGCTTCCACATTCAGTTGGTCACTGCCTGCCATAGTGCCTGCATCTATGGTATAAAAGGTTTTTACCAGATTGGTGTAATCACTGTAGGCCTGCAAATCAATCTCCTGAACCATAGCTCGGGGAATAAACTCCTGTAAGCCATGGGATGGCTGTGAATTTTCGCCGGTCAACGCTCCTTCGGGAATCCCCCATTCCAGCATTTCCAATTCCTGCTCCCGGACCCTTTCCTTTTCTTCTATTAGTCCCTGTGGTTCCTGGGGTTGGGGAGCACTTCCTGTATTTGGTTCCTTTGTTTCCCGGACCATCTGTCTCTCTTGCCCGTCTCCCAAATCCTCCATCCGCAGTATTTCCAATCTGGTGTCCACCAGTACTTCCTCCTGTGGCTGCCGTCTGCTCCATAGGAGCATGGCGGCAATAAAAGCCCCTCCTGTAAGAATCAGCCGTCGTTTCCACTTTCTATTTATAATAAATCATACGCTCCTTCATATTTTACTGATTTATTATATGCAGTAAACTGACCTACTATGCAGGCAATATTATCCGGCAATGGTCAATGCCCGGTTAATTCCCTCGGATACGGTATAGCTCACCCGCTTTACAATAGCATCAATATCCTTTCCCGTCATATACATATTATTCAGCTCCGCAAAGGAATTCCGATGCTTTCCGATATAACGAAGCTGGTCATATTCTTCATTTTCACTGAGTAGCTTTTCCAAGGCATCTCCTACAATGGTAGCCGCATCCACCACCAAAGGAACCCCTATCCCGATAACCGGTACTCCCAGAGTCTCCTTAGTCAAAGCATGGCGATGATTTCCCACCCCGGAGCCGGGCCAAATACCTGTACTGGCAATTTGCACTGTACGACTGAGCCTTTTGATACTCCTGGCTGCCAATGCATCAATGGCAATGACACAGTCCGGCCGGGTCTCCTGAATCACTCCTTTGATGATTTCTGCTGTCTCCATACCGGTTTTGGCCATCACTCCGGGTTCCAAACTGCTCACCAGATACAAAAAATCTTCCGGCTGTTCCTCCTGCCCCTCCTCCGATTTCCTTGTACTGTCCTCGCTCCCCTTCATACGTTCTCTACTCTGTCCCATGGTCAAAGCCACCTTACCGTATTCCTTCACCAGATGCCGATTGATATACAGATTATCCAATACCAGCGGACCCAGTGCATCGGCCGTCACTGCCCGGTTTCCCAGCCCCACTATGAGCACGGATAATTCCTTATCCTCCATGGGTAGCATTTTTCGTATTTCTGTTTTCAGACACTCTGATATCTCCTGATGAAAATCCTCATCGGGCTCGGCCATGGTAGGGGCCTCTATGGTCACATAGCTCCCCATGGGCTTCCCCATGAGCTTGGAAGCATTCCGGGTCTCAATCATCACCTTGGTCACCAGAATATCCTCTTTCTCCAAATGATACTCCTCCACCCGGATACCCTCCATATGCTCCCGGGCTTTAGGAATACTCTCCCGAGCCTCCAGTGCCAAATCTGTTCTTACCTGACAATTCTCCATCATAGTAGCCTGCCTTTCCTCATAAGCTTCTTTCCTTCTATTTATTACAAAGAAAAGAAATTTATGTATTGACAAACCGGTAATTTTTGTCTAAACTACAAGGGTATGTTTGCGTTAGTCTTCCGTGTCTGACTAAAGTGAAACAGTTGATAACTTATTCTATATCAAATGGAGGTGTACGACTTGGCTAACATTAAATCTGCAAAGAAGAGAATTTTAGTAACACGCGTTAAAGCTGACAGAAATAAAGCTATCAAATCCGGTGTTAAGACTGCTACCAAGAAGGTATATGCAGCAATCGCTACCGGAGATAAGGAAGCTGCAAAGGCTGAGCTGGCTGCTGCTACCAAAACTATCGAGATGGCTGCAAGCAAGGGTGTTTACCACAAGAACAATGCAGCAAGAAAAGTTTCCCGTATCAGCAAAGCTGTAAACGAGATGGCTTAATTTATCACATAAAGCATTTTAAAGCACCTATACCGTCATGTAGGTGCTTTTTGTTTTGCTACAATCCATGCACAAAAATACCCACATGTTCCTGACGGGAGCTTGCTCACGTTCAGGGCTATGTGAGTGTTTTTGTATACGGCGCCAGCCGTACATCGAGATGAAGCGTGGCGAATTGATACGCCATGGCGGGTAGCATAGAATGCAAACCTTGAAACAATCCAAATTGTATGATATAATTTGTCGCTGTAGGGAGTTTTTTGTAAAGGGGAAATTGTATCATGCTATCTATTGTTATCTGCGAAGACAATTCATTACTTCTGGAATACTATCAGGAGTATATTTCAAATTATATATGCGTGGAGGATATGTATGCACAAGTATATAGCTCCTACACCTCTTCTCTCTCATTCATCCAAGAACTATCCAATATACCTACGCCTGCATTGTATCTTTTGGACGTGGAATTTCCCGAAGGACCTAATGGACTTAAGCTTGCGCAAGAAATACGTCGCCATGACCCCAGGGGATTCATTGTGTTCATTACGGCACATGACAATATCATGAACAAGGTATTTGAATACCGCCTGGAAGCCATGGACTTCATTTCTAAAAGCAATCCTGACATTCTTTGTGAACGTATGAAATTATGTATAAAGCAGGCATATACCCGCTACTGCTCCAATAATAGCAATACTCCTGCTCTTTCTGCAAAAACAGATTGGGGAAAATGCAGTGTCCCTACTCATGAGATTCTCTACATATGTACCAGTAAAAGAGCACATTATTTGAAAATCGTTACTAAAGATACTACCTATGAAGTCCGCGGAACTCTCTCCACATTTTCACAACGTTTGGGGACGAAATTCTGGCAATGCCATAAAGCCTATCTGGTAGCTCATGAGTATGTAGAATTCATTGACCCCAAAGAATGGCTTGTACACCTAACCAATGGCTCCATCTGCCCCTTATCCAGAAGATACTATTCTACCTATATAAACGCAAATAAACACGGAGGAAGCGGCTAATAACCGGCTCCTCCGTGTTTATTACTTATATATCTCATCCAAATAAACCTGCATACGGCTCTGCAGTATCCTTACCGTCTCATCCAGACTCTTTTGGCCTGCAAAGTATGGCCTTGTCTCTTCTAAAATAATATAAAGAACATCATCCGTGTCTCTCACAAACCAAAAAGAATTCTCTAACCCACTACGAACCTTATCTGCCTGTTCCTGGGTAATGACGTCCACGGACCTTCTATACCCAAATACCTCTCGCCAACTCTCTTCCTCTTCTTTGGTCATATGGTAATTCGCAGCAGTTTCCTCCTGCAATTTTGTCTCCAAGGCATCTTTTCCTGTAGGAAAATACTTTACATCCCCATTAATAGCCGTCATCAGGTTCCGTTCAATGAATTTCCATGCTTCCTCCGGGTGTTCGCAGGTAGATGTGATTCCCAAAATAGTATCATAATAAATTAGATTGGGGCCGGGTTCACCCGGAATAGCTTCTACTGTTGGAAACCCCATAAGTGTAAGCTCTCCACCATGGCATAGCTTCCACTCTGCATCTGCAAAATCACGATTCCTCTTAATTGTATAACAATCTGCTAACAGTACTTCCCCAGCATCTACGCGCTCTTCAAGTGTTTCTGTTACCGACTCTAACTGCAACTCATTTATACGGGTAAGCAGATTACGGAATCTGGCACCATCTAAATAAGCCTTACCTTCCTCTCTATCTACAAAAGCCTCTATTCCACATGTCAATATAGTTTGCAAGTAGTATTCTTTATACCACAGGAAATCCTCTTCCGTATATTGACCCTGTATGGACTCGGGATACTTTTCTACAAAGTCCAAAAACTCTTCTATGGTCCAATTGGTAGCACCATCCAGATGTTTCGTGGGTGCAAGAATCGTCTGGCAATACATCACCGTGGGTATCGCATAGAGCTTACCATCCACTGTAAAATCCTCAATTACCCAATCCGCAAAATCATCCTTACTGAGTACTCGGCTATTTTCCAGATAAGGAGTCAAATCCATCAGATAACCATTATCCGCATATTTATGATAATCATCCGCCAAGGAACCGCCTTTTATTTGTATTATGTCCGGAGCATTCTCCGAAAGCAAGGAGGCGGTAATGCGCATAGGCAATTCCCCCTCTCCGGGTATCTTCATCATCTTTACAGTAGCTGTGGTACTGGAGCGATTAAAATCCGTCAGCGTCTTCGCATAAGGCTCCGGATTCAATGGTGCCAGTTGTAAAATAATCTTCGGCTTGGCTACTACATCTGTAGCTGATCCCTCCGTTGATTGAACCTTACCGTCCGGTTCTCCTTTGGGTATATCTTGGGGGCTTAATAAAACCAACTCCACATCCCGACTTTCTAAGCTCTCCCGGCACAGTATGACGATATTCCCATCTTCATCCATGGCTATTAATTCCACACTGGGCACATCCACATAATGCTCCAATAAATCAATCCGCTTACATAATGCGTTATCCTGTTCAGGATGATAAGTATACAAACAGGTATCATCTATGATTGCCAATTCTCGTCCAGTATGATAAACATTTCTTCTCTCCAGTTCCGGTATGTTTTCAGCCTGTCCGCTATCCGATGCCAATTCACGGACCTGTCTACCATTCAATACATAACACTTTCCGTCCGGGGTAGATGCTATGTTATAAACCTGACTGACACTAATCTGCTGTTTTTTCACACCTTCTGTGTCATAAATATGTATTACTTCATCATGGGTTCTTAAATAAATCTGTCCATTCGTATCCCTATGAAGCTCCACTGCCTCCCCCATCTCTTGGGGCAAGGTGTGTTCCCAGAGCAAACTGCCATCAGCACTATATTTTTGTATCTTACATTCGTAAACTGCGTCATAATCCCAATACCCATCCTCTGTAATGGCATACTCTCTCCCTACCAGCAACACTTCACCGGTATCTGTTAAAGTAAAACATTGAAGTGAGATATTGTCTTCCAATAGAAGTACTTTTTTCACCTGCTCTTCAGGCTGTGTTAACAACCGACGCACTACAGCCGTCTGCCCCTCTTCTTCCTGCACATGATAAAAATATTCAGTAGTAAGATACATTTGCTTATTATTTTGCGCCAGTACATTGGTCAAGGTACTGTATTGCGCCGTATACTTGCCAAGTACTTCCTCTTGTATATTTGTTTCCTTCTGTTCTGCATGTCCGCAGCCCGTCAGGAATAATGTCAGTAAAGAAATTAGTGTGATACTTCGTCTTATGTCTTTCATCCCAGTTCTCCCCATATAATACTACTGTTTTAATTTTATAGCAGCTGGCAAAAAATCACAATTATTTAGTAACCCTTAATTATATTTATTGGCATGATTTGTATGATGTTCTACTTCAAAATAGGCATATGACTCTTCTCCACATTTTTCACATCTATACGCTTCTGTAATTTCAGTAACCCAATTTGAACACCCAATTACTCGACAGGTATTCAATAATGCTTCATGATAATATTCTTGATACTTATTCCATTTATGATTACAATAAGTATCTGCCATACATACAGTTGCACAGCCCATGGATAATACCATAGCTGCCATGAAACCTACTATTACTTTTTTCAATCCTTTTTTCATTACACGTTCCCTCTTTCCATTTTCATGCGATTTTTTGCCAGGCTATTAGAGCGACCACTCTCAAGTGATTGCTCTGACATTATAACATATCGTTTACATTGTGCACGATTTTGTCCTAAGAGGTAGAAAAACCGTCCTAAAATGCATCTAACCAATATTTTTACCTAATATCTTTCATCCAAATAAATCTGCATACGGCTCTGTAATATCTTTACCGTCTCATCCAAACTCTTTTGGCCTACAAAGTACGGTTTGACCTCTTCCAAAATAATCAGAAGTGCATCATCCACTCCCCTGTTAAACCAAGAAGCATTTTCAAATCCACTGCGAAGTTTATTCACTTGTTCCTGAGTAATAACGCCTACAGACCATCTATTCTTTGCTATCACTCGCAGACTATCTTCCTCTTCTTTGGACAAATCATAATTCACAGCCGTTTCCTCTTGAAATTTTACCTCCAGAGCTTTTTTCCCCGTAGGAAAATACTTCACATCTCCATTGATGGCCGCCATAAGATTCCGTTCAATGAATTTCCAAGCCTCTTCCGGATGTTCACAGGTGGATGTGATTCCTAAAATATTAAAGTAAACCATCAAATGAGCTCCTGATTTACCCTCGGTAGCATCAGGTGTGGGAAATCCCATCAATGTGATATCCTTTCCTCTACATTGTATCCACTCTGCATTCGCCAAATCACGATTACAACCAATCCCCCTGAAAATGTCAATTACCAATTCTCCTGCATCCACTCTTTCTTCTATAGTCCCCGTTACTTCAGTCAATTTTAAATTATTCAATCTCTCAAGAACATTACGGAACCGTTCACCATCCATATGGGCAATTCCATTTTCTCTATCCACAAAGGCTTCTATTCCAAAAAACAATATTTCTTGCAGATACAATTCTTTTATTTGGGCAAAATCTGCATCGGTACATTGTTCTATAGCTGCATTAGGATACTTTTCAAGGAAATCCAGATACTCCTCAATATTCCAATTCGTCCTACCTTCTGTATATTCTGTCGGAACTAATATGGATTCAAGCTGCATCATCGTAGGTAAAGCGTAGATTTTTCCATCTACAGTAAAGTCCTCAATTACCCAATCTGCAAAATCATCTTTGCTAAGCACCTCACTCTTTTCCAAATAGGGGGTTAAATCCAGCAAATAACCATTATCCGCATATTTGTGGTAATCATCCGACACCGCACCTTCTCGCATCTGTATCATATCGGGAGCATTCTCCGATAGTAAAGATGCTGCAATCCGCATAGACAGATCTCCCTCTCCGGGTAACTTCATCATCTTTACAGTGGCCGTTGTACTGGAACGGTTAAACTCAACAATGGTTCGGGCATAGGTCTCCGGAACCAATGCCACTAATTGTAAAACAGTCTTTGGCTTAGCTACTACACTAGTCCCTGTTCCTTCCATTGGTTGAACTTGCTTATCTACTTCATCTTTTGACATATCTTGGGCACTTAATACCACCAACTCTACATCCCGACTTTCTAAGCTCTCCCTGCATAATACAGCGATATTTCCATCTTCGTCCATCGCCATTCGTTCCACACTAGATGTATCCACATAATGCTCCAATAAATCAATTCGTTTACATATTTCAATATCCTGTTCAGGATGATAGGTATATAAATAAGTTTCATCTATAATAGCCAGTTCCTGACCGGTATGATATACCTTTTTCCTTTCCAGCTCCGGAATATTTTCAGCTTGTCCTGTTTCTGATGACACTTCACGGACCTGCCGACCATTCAACAAATAGCCCTTCCCATCCGGAGTAGATGCGATATTATAAACCTGACTGACACTCATCTGCTGTTTTTTCACACCTTCTGCATCATAAATATGTATCACCTCATCATTGCATCGTAGATAGATTTGGCCCTTAGCATCCACATGAAGCTCCAATGGCTCTCCTATCTCCTGAGATAATGTGTTCTCCCAAAGCAAACTACCGTCATCGCTATATTTTTTCATCCGGCATTCTGAAACCGCGCTATAATCCTGTTTTCCATCTTCCGAAAGAATATGCTCTCTTTCCACCAGCAACAATTCACCGGTCTCTGTTATGGAAAAACATTCCGGATATACATTCTTTTCAAAAAGAAGAACTCTTTCAACCTGCTCCTCCGGCTCTATTAACGCCCGACGTACAAGTGCCAGCTGCTCCCCTTCTATCTCCACATGATAAAACGCCTCTGTGGTAAGATGCATTTGCTTATGATTGGGTGCCAGTACATTGGTTAGGATATTGTATTGCGCCGTATACTTGCCAAGTACTTCCTCTTGTATATTTGTTTCCTCATGCGCTGCATGTCCACAGCCCGTCAGAAATAATGTCAGTAATGAAATTAGTGCGATACTACGTCTTATGACATTCATCTCAGTTCTCCCAACCTCCCAGTTCTACAATCCTAAATTTAAAATAGTTGGCAAAAAATCACAATTAATCAATATCTGCTAGTACAACTTTGCATGTGCTGTATGTTGTTCATACTCCATATGAAGATATACCGTTTCTTCACAATTTCTGCATTTCAATTCTTCTGTAACTGCTTTAATCCATACTTTACAACCAATTGCAGGGCAATAGCCCCCATTAGGTACTTCATATACATATTCTGTCGTTTTATACCAATCATGATTACAACTCTCCTCTGCCATACATACCGTCGCACAGCCCATGGACAATACCATAGCTGCCATGAAACCTACTATTACTTTTCTCAATCCTTTTTTCATTACACGTTCCCTCTTTCCATTTTCATGTGATTTTTTGCCAGAAAAATAGAGCAACCACTCTTAAGTGATTGCTCTGACATTATACCATATGGTTTACATTGTGCACGTTTTTGTCCTGAAAGGTAGAAAACGCGTCCTGAAATGACTTTTATGGTTTATATTTATCTTCTTCTGGACCCGCCGCCATGGCGTACGCCGCTACTACTGGTACGGGAGCCACCTCTGCCTCCACTGCTACCGCCGCTGCTTTCCGTCTGGATACGCACTTTTACCACATTATTGCGGATAAAATTATCCGTGCTCACATTCATCCGGCCCTGGCCTCCTTGTACATAGGTATTTGGCTTGGTAGTGTCCTTGGCCTTCCGGGGATTCATTTTCACCACTGCAAATATGGCTGCTACAATGGGTGGAATCACCAGTGCCAGTACTACAAAGATAAAATTCCCGCTGATAGGATGACGGTGCTGGCGCATCAGTGCCGTAGACTCACTGACAAAGGCCCGGTAAGCCTCATAGGGGTCTGTTTCAATATACCGGTATACCGCATCCAATATCAAATCATTCTCATAGTCCCCAAAGGCCTCATACACTGCACCGCAGGTACTGGTTACAGTACCCATCTGACCTTCATAATAATTATCCAAAAGCAGAATACCGTCACCATAGACCTTATTGTAACCATAGGAATTGTAATCGTAGAAATCATCTGCTTTTCCGTTCATGACAGTCTCCCAATAGCCATGAGACTGCACATCCTCCTTGATGGTCACCACAATGATATCCATCCGTGCCTTATCCTGGCACTCTGCTATGTAAGTACGTAGCAGTTCCTCTTCCTCATGTGTGAGCACCTCTGCATAATCGTACACACGCTCAGTGGGAGCTTTTTCATTGGTCCGCCCTGCATCAGCTTTTTTCACCGCAGATACGATGAAAAACACCAAAGCGATTCCCAAAATCACAAACCACACTGCAAAATATTTCAAATACTGCCCTAAGGCTTCTCTTTTCATTTCTTTATCCATGTCAAACCTCCTACCCTCCAAGCACTAAAAAGCAAATACCAAAAGTAGTAATATTGCCGTAAGCGAAAGCCACAGCGTACCTGCGTAGCTCAGCACCTTGGACTTAGATACGGGCACATTCCCTACAATCTTACCGGTCTGACCATTTACATAGAAGGGATACTCTTTTCCGCCGTATTCATAGTGATACACCCACACAGGAAGTAAGGCATATTGGGCAGCTTCATTATGGTAATCTGTCTTGCTGGAGATGGGGCTGACACTCTGATACCCGGAATAGGTCCCTCTCATATAGCTGTCCACATCCGACTGTACTTTATGCTTTACCCGGTCCACATACTGGATTGCAGGCAGATTATACTTCTCTGCCATAAAACCGGACAGATAATCCGGCTGATATTCCTGTAATACACTATAATCATAGGGCTCCATTAAATCCATCACATCATCCGGCATAGCTGTGCTGGCATCTGCAGGCACTTTGCGAAAATCCAGACTCATATTCCGGTGAATCTGATAATAGGAAGTCTCCGTATAACGGTAATTCCCGGAAACCCAACTACGGACCTTGCGTCCTTCTGCCCAGAAATCTGTCACCGTATCATAATCGTAGAGCCAGAAAGGCACATAATCTCCCTGTATGGTATTGAGTCTGGCCTCGGACAAAAAATCCGTGGGAGCAAATACACATTTCTTGAACTTCTGCCGAATCTTCTCCTTACATTCTTCCTTCCCCAGCTGGAAAGGGAGCACATACTGAGGCTGATTCTCTCCCTCTACCCTGGAATTAAAAATCAAATAGTTATCACAGTATGGACACTGAGACGCCGCCGTATGTACCTCCACCGGGATCTGACCTCCACAATTGGGACAAAGGGTTAAATCCTTCTCATGTTCTGGATAATCCTTCCGCTCCTGACTCCCCTCACTATCGCAAAAGGGACACACCATCTTTTTCTTTTCCGGACTGTATATTACATTACCGCTGCAATTCTTACACTTAAAAATCATCTTCTTCCCATTCCTTTCCGGTATAGGCTACACATACCGTAACACTATTGCAAGTAAATAAGGGGCTACAAACAAACAACTGCGCAATACAATCAACCAAGGCTCCACCTTCATATGCAGTGCAACACTCTTAGCACAAAATCTGGGATGACTGATAACGCCATACACTACCATACAAAGCAATAATACTGCCATACAAACAGTCACATAGGGTGTTGCAATAATACTCTTCACAAGTTCACTTAAAGAGATTGTGGACTCAGCGGTGAAAGGAAGTACATAAAATTGGCCGTCACAAAAGCACTGTCCAAAATAAAGATAATAATACATAAAGCATGCTGTTATGATTGTCTCCAACCACAAATATACCCGATAATACATCGGCTTCACTAAAATCATCAGATATAGGAAAACAAATAAATATAAGGGCCGGTAGCTTTCATATCGGACAAACAGGAAAAAACAAATATAGGACATCATTCCATAATAGATTCCCTTCTGATTGTCTCCTTCTTCCATATCGTCAAAATATGCCAGCACGT
>JAFUKS010000069.1 GCA_017473445.1 Lachnospiraceae bacterium | reverse complement strand
TAATCCGTACATTCTTACGGTATCACCCTCCTGGATTCCCAATGCTTCCAGTTCCTCCAAAATACCACTTTCTTTCAAGAAACGGTTAAAGAAGGAGACGCCCTGCTCACTCTCTAAATTGGTATAACCCAGCATCTTTTCAATCTTAGGACCTTCTACCACATACTCGTCCTCTTCCTGGTCATAAATAACGGTATATGGCTCATCATCATAAGCAACCGCCATTTCCGGGTCAAATTCCTGCTCAAATATTATGGGTGCATCCTCGCAGTTCTCCAGCATTTCGTTTACATAATATAAAAGCTCTTTTACACCCTTTCCGCTGACAGCAGAAATGGGGAATACTTTTACACCCTGGGGCTCAAATTCCGCTCTAATAGCATCTACGGGATTATTCTCCGGGTCGTAGATAGCATCTGTTTTATTAGCGGCAATGACCTGGGGACGTTTTGCAATATCTGCATTATACGCCTCCAGTTCCTTATTGATGGCATAAATATCCGCAATGGGATCACGTCCTTCAGTACCGGCCGCATCTACCACATGAATCATGACCTTGGTTCGTTCAATATGGCGTAAAAATTCATGCCCTAAACCAATACCCTCGGAAGCTCCTTCAATCAGTCCGGGAATATCTGCCATTACAAAGCCCTTGGTGCCCTCCAAATCCACCACACCCAAATTAGGATTCAGGGTAGTAAAATGATAATTGGCAATCTTGGGTCTCGCATTGGATACACGGGAAAGCAAAGTCGATTTACCCACATTAGGAAATCCTACCAATCCCACATCTGCAATCACCTTCAGCTCCATCAATATTTCCAGCTCTCTGGCCGGCTGACCTGGCTGGGCATATTTAGGTGCCTGCATGGTACTGGTAGCATAATGCTGATTACCATTACCACCTTTGCCCCCCTTTAATATGGTATATCGTCTGTTATCACCGGACATATCCACAATAACCTGACCGCTTTCTGCTTCTTTGATAACAGTTCCCTGGGGAACCTTTATAATAATGTCCTGTCCATCCTTACCGCGACAGTTCTTCTTTCCGCCCTGTTGTCCATCCTCAGCCTTATACTTACGGGTATGTCTAAAATCAATCAGTGTATTCAGGCCTTCATCTACTTCAAATATTACATCTCCGCCATGACCGCCATCGCCGCCATCCGGTCCCCCAGCAGGCACGTATTTCTCACGGCGAAAGGAAACATGTCCGTCCCCGCCTTTTCCGCTACGTATATATACTTTTGCTCTGTCTGCAAACATGGGATTCTCCTTTTCTTTCCACAACCTCATCCGCGAAAAAAGGACTTCAAACAAGCAATGTTTGAAGCCCTGCTAAATTCGCATTATTTCTCTACAGGATATACGGAAGCCTGTTTCTTATCTCTTCCTTTTCTCTCGAATCTAAGTACACCATCTACTAATGCAAATAATGTATCATCGCCACCGATGCCTACGTTGGTACCGGGATGGATCTTAGTTCCGCGCTGTCTGTACAGAATATTTCCTGCCTTAACGAATTGTCCGTCAGCTCTCTTCGCACCAAGTCTCTTGGATTCGGAATCTCTACCGTTCTTAGTAGAACCTACACCTTTTTTATGAGCGAATAATTGAAGGCTAAATTTTAACATGGTTTACACCTCCTTGAAGTTTACTTGCAAATACTGTTCGCCGTATTCCTCACTAAGATTCTTCAGTGATGCCACAAAAGAATCCATAAGAAATACTGACTTTTCCTGCAATACGCTTTCAAAATCACATTTCAGAAATCCGGTTTCTTCATTGGTAACGGTAACAATCTGCTCACCTGCCAGCTCCAATGAATTGTTAGCAAATATAGCAAGCGTAGATATCGCCGCACAAAGGACATCCGGTTCTCTTCTGCCAAATAATTTCTTTTTTGCGTACCCTGCGTGTCCCATACAGATAAACCCTCTGTATGCACCGCTACAATCTTTCAAAATAGTAACTGTCGTCATAATGATTATGCATTAATCTTGTCAATCTTAACCTGAGTGTATGCTTGTCTATGACCGTTTTTCTTGTGGTATCCGGTTTTTCTCTTGTACTTGTATACAATAACCTTCTTACCTCTACCCTGCTCCATAACAGTTGCGGTAACAGTTGCTTTAGCAACGTCTGCGCCAACCTTCAGGGTGTCGTCACTTACTGCGATAACCTGGTCAAAAGTAACAGTCTTACCAGCTTCTGCATCCAGCTTCTCAACCTTGATGATATCACCTTCAGCTACTTTGTACTGTTTTCCACCTGTTGCAATAATTGCGTACATAATAAGGCACCTCCTATTCATGAACTACGTCGAAACTTCATTCATTTACTCGCTAACTTTGGTGGTGTCAAAGGACACACTTCTACCTAGTTATGCGGCATACCGTAGTATCATAGCATGAGGTGCCTAAAATGTCAATACTTTATTCTATTATTTTAACCAGTTTATTTATGCCATATCACAGCATTCTAAGTTCACTTACTTCTCCTGCTGTCTCTTTTCAAAGTCCTCGATGTATTGGAGAATAAGCTTCACTGTACCATCCACGCCCAGTACACTACTGTTAATACACAAGTCATAGCTGTCTGCTCTGCCCCACTTCTTGGAAGAATAGTAATTATAATAGCTCTGACGTTGCTTATCCTTCTTTACAATCATTTCCTTTGCCTTGGACTCACTGAGCTGGTATTTCTCCATAATACGCTTTACCTTGCATTCCTCATCACCGTAAATAAACAGATGAAGCGAATTCTTGTATTCTGATAAAGCATAATCTGCGCATCTGCCTACAATTACGCAACCACCCTCATCTGCAATCTTCTTAATGGTGTCAAACTGAGCCAGAAATACCTTATGGCTGATGGGCATATCCACAAAAGAGGAAGCATTATAACCGAAGGAATAGGTATCCATTACCAGATTGTATAAGAAGGAATTGGTAGGTCTCTCATCGTGATTCTGAATCATCTCCTCGCAGAATCCGCTTTCCTTAGCAGCTCTGCTTAAGAGTTCCTTATCATAACACTTCACTCCAAGCTTTTCAGCCAGCTTCTCCCCAATCTCTCTACCTGCTGAACCAAACTGACGTCCGATGGTAATAATTGTCTTCATAACTGTTACCTCCGCTTTCAAAAGTATAAATGCAAGTTTTTAGCGGCATTTATCTACCTTTATTATACGTTATTTTTACCAATGAGACAACAGATTTTCCGAAAATTTTGTGATTTTTATACAATATCTCTGTCATTTTATTTTAACTTCAGCAATAACTGTTCAAAATACTCCGGCAAAGGTGCATCCACCTCCACATACTCCTCCGTGGAAGGATGTACAAAGCCTAATATCTTGGCATGTAATGTCTGTCCCGTCAAAGCAAAAGGACACTTCCGGTTAGCCGCGTAGACCTCATCTCCCAAAAGAGGATGACCGATACTGGCCATATGTACTCGGATTTGATGGGTCCGTCCGGTTTCTAATACACACTCAATATAGGTGTATTCTTTGAAACGCTGCAACACCTTATAATGAGTCACTGCATGTTTTCCACTTTTAGAATTTACCGCCATCTTTTTCCGTTCTGTGGGATGACGACCGATAGGGGCATCAACAGTACCCTCATCCTCCTTCAGTACACCATAACAAATGGCATGATACCTACGGTTGATGGAATGTTCCTTTAGCTGTAGAGCAATACAGTTATGCGCCTTATCATTCTTACAGGCAATAATAGACCCGGTAGTATCCCGATCAATGCGATGTACAATTCCTGGACGCATGACATCGTTAATGCCGGACAATTCCGCTCCGCAATGATACATAAGCCCATTTACCAGGGTATCCTGATAATGTCCCGCCGCCGGATGCACCACCATCCCCTTAGGCTTATTGATTACAATCACATCCTTATCCTCATAAAGAATATCCAGAGGAATGTTCTGGGCTAAAATCTCAGGTTCCACACTGGGCGGCAATTGAAAACAAATTTCATCCTCACAGCTGACTTTGTAACTGCCTTTGACAACCTGCCCATTTACTTCCAGGGCACCATCTTTTATTAACTTTTGAATATAGGAACGAGACAGGGAATCCACCAGCATACTGACACATTTATCAATACGCTCACCTTCCAATTCCTCCGTTATGGTAAAACGAAATAAATCCATTTCACACCTACTTTACATCTCTCTGTATCTATTCTGTTTAAAACTAAGAAATTCCAAGTCCTTTTCCTTATATACAAACATAAACATAATAAACAAGGTAATGGTACCCAGCACAATATAGATGTCTGCTACATTAAAAATAGGGAAATCAATTAATACAAAGGAAATGAAATCCACCACAAAATCAAACCGGATTCTATCCACCATATTGCCAATACCGCCTGCAATCACAAAGGTGAATACACCATGGGAGAAATAGAACTTTTTCTCTGTAGGCATCTTTATTAAAAAGAAAATCATTACCGCCATAAAAATCACTCCCACAAAAAGCAGAAAGATTTTCTGGTTCTGAAGCATACCAAAGGCAGACCCACGGTTTTCCAAGTATTGCAATTCCAGCACACCGGGAATCAATTCTATAGCCGGCTGTCCTTTCAGCTTAATAATAGCCAGATACTTGGTCAATTGATCCGCGGCAAGCAACAATATAAAGCCTAAAAAATCACACAATAACAGAACTACCTTTTTATTCATAAGCATCCTCTTCGCTAAAATTAATTTCATTTATGGCTGCCAGAATCTCCTCATCCGTAACGCTGCGGTCGATAATTGCCTTGCCAATCTTCTTAAGTAATATGAATTTTATAGTGCCGGCTTCCATCTTCTTATCAGACTTTGTTAGTTTCAGAATCTCCGCCGGGTCTAAACCATCCACAGAAATAGGTAAATAGAACGGTACAAACATATCACGGATTTCATAGTACTCATCCATGGAAAGCAGTTCTTTTTTCCATGAAATATAAGCCGCTGCTACAGTACCCAGGGCCACACATTCCCCATGATGGAGTTCAAACTTCTTATACTTCTCAATGGCATGTCCTATGGTATGGCCCAGGTTTAATAATGCTCTGTCCCCCTGCTCGGTAGGATCCTTTTCCACCACCAATTTCTTTATAGAGCAGCTACGCATTACCATCTCCTCAAGTACGTTTAAATCCCGCTCACAAATCTCATACATATTTTCAATGAGCCATTCATAAAATAATGCATCCTTAATCAGACCATACTTCATTACCTCTGCAAAACCGGAGAAAAATTGGCGTTCTTCCAGAGTCTTAAGCACACTTAAATTCATATACACCAAACGGGGCATTTTGAATGCACCCACCATATTTTTATAACCATCAAAATCCACGCCGGTCTTGCCGCCAATACTACTATCGCATTGAGCGAGCAAAGTGGTCGGTACCTGGATAAAATCAATACCACGCAAATAGGTAGCTGCCACATAACCGGTTAAATCTCCTACTACGCCGCCTCCCAGAGCCAATAATACATCCTTACGGTCAAATCCATTTTCAATCAGGAAAACATAGGCCTGCTTCACTGTATCCAAGCTCTTGCTGGACTCTCCTGCCGGAAACACAAAACGTACAGCCTTCTTACACACTTCAGACACCAGTTGCTCCAGCTCTGTTCCATAAATCCCATCAACTGTGGAATCGGTTATAATACATACTTTACGTTCCTTAAGCTCCAGCTCCTGTAATTCTAACTTCAGTTCCTCAAAGGATTGAGAAAATACAATATCATAACAAGGCTTCTTGTTATATAAAATAGGTAATCTCTGTGCCATAATAGTCTTTTTGTCCTTTCTATGTACCTATATATTATCTTCTGCCTTACTAGCAGAAAAACTTCCCGTTTCGTCACCGAACAGGAAGTTTTGTTTGCGTTATAAATTATTGTTCAAAGGCATATCCAATGCACCACCGAAAATATCTGAGAAATCTCCGGATATATCCACCGTAGGTGGTGTAATAATGAATATGTAGTAAGAAATCTTCTGAAGATTGCCACCGATTGCAAAGGTGGAACCGGATGCAAAATCCACAATTCTCTGTGCAATATTCATATCCAGGCCCTCCAGATTCAACACCACTGTTCTATTGGATAACAGAGTCTCTGTGATCTCTCTGGACTCTTCAAAGGAAGTCGGTTTAATCACACAAACCTCCATCCCGCCTGTAGACTGAGGTTTCTTCGCAGTGCTACTCTGACGAATGGGGGTAACCTTGGGCTGTACTGCCTTACGAGGTCTCTCCTCATACTCTGCGGTCTCTCTAATCTGCTTGGCAGGCGCAACGCTCTTGCGAGGTGGCATTACCTCCTCTTCCATCTCATCTTCGTCATCCAAATAGTCATCATCATAATCATCTTCTTCATTCAGCTTCATGTATTTCAAAAGATTATCTAACTTCATCCTAAATAAACCTTCCTTTACATACTATTTGGATACGCTATAATCCCGGGCTCCGAATATACCTGTACCAACACGTACATAAGTAGCCCCTTCTTCAATGGCTACCAGATAATCTCCGGTCATACCCATGGATAAAACCTCCATAGAAACATTATCAATGTTTTTGTTCTCAATGTCAACAGACAATTGCTTTAAATTGCGAAAATACTCTCGATTTTCCTCGGGATGATCTACATAAGGAGCAATGGTCATTAGACCCTTAATCCGAATCCCCGGAAGTACAGATATGGCTTCTACCAATTCCATGGCCTCCTGGGAAGTGGTACCAAATTTACTGGCTTCCTGTGCCACATTTACTTCAACCAATATATCTGAAGTAACCTGTTTTTTAATGGATTCTTTACTGATTTCCTCTGCCAGTCTCAAAGAATCCACGCTATGAATGAGATGCACCTTGCCCACAATATATTTTACTTTATTGCGCTGAAGATGTCCAATCATATGCCATCGGATATCACCGGGAAGCTGCTGCATTTTGTCCAGCATCTCCTGCACTTTATTTTCTCCAAAATCTCTGCTTCCGGCCGCATAAGCCTCCATAAGTTTGGGAACCGGGTTCGTCTTGGTCACCGCAATCAGAGAAACCTCTCCGGATGCTCTATGTGCTCTTTCACAGGCCTTTTCTATCTGTTGCTGTACCTGCAACAATTTGTCTTTAATCATATGCTCCCTCACTAATTGGTAATAAACTGATCGTCCACAACACTTTCTGCATTCAAAACGATAAAATCGTATGCCCGAAGGCCATACTTGGTATTGGTTTTTACAATGGCATACTCATCATTTTGGGATAAAATGGTAATCTGTTTAAAATCCGCATATCCCTTATTTACATTATAGACACCAATGAGTGTCGCTCTCTTACTTACCGTAAAAGTTCCTTGGCGGTCCAGGGTATAAAGCACATCCCCCACCTCCAGGAATGAGGAATCCAGATAATATTCCTTGCTGTCTTGATCATAATTATATACAGAAATTTCAGCCAACTCATTGGTAATATTGCCCTCTTCGTCAAAGGTCTGACGCATAATACAATAATCCCCCACATCTGAATTGGTAATCACATATTCCTCTGGAATAAGGAAAAATTCTTTCTGAACAATAGCAGAATTAGGAATCTTCAATCCGGTTTCATTTTCTACTAATAATTCTATGTCTAAAAATCTTTCATTTATAAAGGACACCATAGAATTATTAAAAAGAAGCTGCAAATAGGTATTTCCATCCATCCCCTGAATCAGGAAAACCTGCGCCCAAGACTCATATTGATTCTTCAAAAAACGAACCTTTAAATAGTCCTCCTGCAAAAGCTGGGCACCCCGTTCCGCTTTTACGGGTATCATGACAGACCATTTTTCATCCGTACAAAGCTTATATGCAGTATCCCCTTCTGCAATCAAGGTATTTCCTGTAAGCAGTTTTTTTTCATATTGCTTTTCATTAAAATGGTCTGCGGTTGTCTGCTGGGGAGTTAAGTTTTCATAGCCATCGGTCCAAAAAGCAACGATTCCTGCATCTGAGGCTTTGTGATACTTTACCGTATTTCCGGAGGCTGAAGCTTCATTGATTACATCAATACTTTCCAGCATATTATCATTGGCTATCTTGAGCACCGTGTTGGTTAAGGAATGCTTAAAATGATATACATCATCAAAATATCTGCTATCAAACCCATGCATAAAATCCACCAGTTCACTACGAAAACGAGCCATCTCTTTCTTAGACAAGGTGTTTTCTCCCATGGAACTCTCGTCCAAATACTGTTGCAGCTGACCGGTCTCATCCACTATGTATACCTTATTGTTTTTGCCGACACGTTCACCTTCCTGTACAGAGAAATATACATACCCGCTATCCTGAGCAGGAACAACCATTTCCTCACGCAGAACGATACCACGATAAATATTATCCTCCGCCAGCGTACCATCTTTGACTTCATAACGCACAATATGTCCGGTCTGGAAGTACATTATTACACAATAACATACATAGACAAAAATAAAGCCGAAAATCAGCATACCGGTATTCACTTTTCCTCTTTTCTGCTTTATTACTCTGTCTGTCACAAAAACCTCCCTATAGCTGTCCTGTGCAAGAGAAAAGCCCCGGAAGTACCGAGGCTTCATCTGTAACATATTATACTAAAAAACTATGTAGATGGAAAGAAAAACTTCTCTTACTACAGTGCTACTATCACATCATCCTTCAAGGAAGCATCCATGCTGTCTGCACTCACTGAAATGCTCAAAACAAAATCAACACCGGAGGCTGCACTGACTTTTTTCAGCTTTTCAATGGCAGGGGTTATATCCTGACCTTCCAAGCAGGCAATTTTCAAAAAGCTGTCAAAATACATCTGCTGTAAATCATGATCCTGGGAAATAATACCCTTCACAAAACCCACAAACTCATCACTGTTATCAATCAGGAACTGTGAAACATCAATCAATCTCACTTTATTGTTCAGTTCATACATATGTTTTGTACTTTTGTCCAGATAAACGATATTGCCTGATATCTCTTTAATTTCATTATTCACTTTGTCCAATAAATGCTTGGTCTTGCCTTTTCCTTTTTCGCCTACAATCAACTGAACCATTGGTAAACCCTCCTGATGTAATGTAAATTTTGAGATATTTTCTATCTGTTTTTATTATAGTGTATCTTCTGTCAAAAAACAACCATTATTTATGGATTTCGTCTAACAAATCTATCATTTCTTCATAAAGCACTACCCGGGCCTCTGAACGCATAATAATTGAGATGTAAGGATTGCCGGAAGTGTCCCTGGAAAGCAACGCCAGACAATGACCTGCCGCATTTGTAGTACCGGTTTTACCACCTATGACAGTAATATTGGCCGGAGCATCATATACTCCCTGCAGGAATAAATTGGTGGTCTTTACATCCAATTCTTTCTCCCTACCTCGACTATCATGAAATACAGTAGAATAACTGGTCATATGAATAATTTCATTAAACTTTTCATATTTCACCGCTTCATTGAACATCAAATACAAATCATAGGGAGTGGTATAATGATCCGTCTGAGTCAAGCCGTGGGGATTCATAAAATGTGTATTGGTTGCTCCTAATGCATGAGCCTCCTCATTCATCAAATCTATAAACCCTTGTACGGACCCTGCCACATTTTCAGCAATCATCAAGGCTACATCATTGGCCGAATATATCAATAAAATATGTAAAGCCTGATCCAGGGTCATGGTATCTCCGCTTTTTAAACCGCAAAGCTGAGCTCCGCTCTCTGTAATGTATACATTATTGGTAGCTGTCAATTCCTGATTCAGACTGCCATGTTTTAAAGCCACCAGAGCTGTCATAATCTTGGTAAGACTGGCCGGATGTACTTGTTCATGGACATTCTTGGAATACATTACTTCCTTTTGATTGACATCAAGTAAAAGGGCTGTATATGCCTGAGACATATCCACATTCTCATTATTCATTTGGTCCCCCTCCACCACACACAAATTATGTGCGAAGGGCTGGATGCGATTGCTATTCTGACTACCCAAAATATCATAGGTACTTACATTCATATCCGATGAATAGGGCATGGTAT
>JAFUKS010000068.1 GCA_017473445.1 Lachnospiraceae bacterium | reverse complement strand
GTCTCTTCTATGGACACCTCCAGCTGTTCTATATCCTGCTGAATCAGATCATATTCCTGCTTTATCTCGTCATACTGCACCGTACTGTATTGTAGCTGGGTAGCCGCAATATCATATTTTTCTTCTACAGACACCAGCTGTTCCTTCAATCGGTTGTGCTCTAACAGGAATACGTTTACGTCCAGATTCTTTAACTCTTCTTTTTTCTTCAGATAGACCTTTGCCACTTCTGACTGCTTCTCCAAGGGCCCTATCTGTTTCTCCAACTCTGTCAGAATATCATTTACACGAATCAGATTTTGCTTTTCATTCTCAAGTTTGTGCTGTGCTGCCGCCTTGCGTCTCTTAAATTTAACAATGCCCGCAGCCTCATCAAAAAGCTCACGACGCTCCTCCGGCTTACCGCTTAAAATTTTGTCAATCTGTCCCTGACCGATAATGGAATAACCTTCTTTACCGATACCGGTATCATAAAACAACTCATTTACATCCTTCAGACGGCAGGCTGCTCCATTAATCAGATATTCACTTTCTCCGGAACGGTAGATTCTTCTGGCCACTGTAACTTCTTCAAAATCAATGGCCAGCTGATGATCAGAATTATCCAGCGTAATCGCCACATAAGCATAGCTTAAAGGCTTTCTGGTCTCTGTCCCCGAGAAAATGACATCCTGCATGCTGGCACCGCGCAGCTGTTTAATACGCTGCTCACCCAGTACCCAACGCACTGCATCCGCTACATTACTTTTACCACTACCATTAGGTCCTACAATACCGGTAATACCATTATGGAACTGAAAATTTATTTTGTTGGCAAATGACTTAAAGCCCTGTATCTCAATACTTTTTAAATACATATCCTTTTTCCCTCAAAAGCAATAACGCCGCATAGGCCGCCTGTTGTTCCGCTGCCTTCTTTGTCCTTCCTGTGCCCTTGCCCAGACACTCACCTTCCATCCGTACTTCCACCAAAAAGGTTTTATCATGTTCAGGTCCACTTTCTTCTATCAAAATATAAGAAAATTCTTTTTTTAGCTTGCCCTGGATTAATTCTTGAAGATTGCTCTTGCTGTCAAAGAACAGCTGCTTATCCTCCAAATCAGACAGAATATACTTCATAATATGCTTCCGGGCCGGTTCCATACCACCGTCCAGATAAATTGCACCAATTACTGCTTCCATCACGTCTGCAATAATACTATCCCTCTTCCTTCCGCCGGTAGCTTCCTCGCCTTTCCCCAGACGCATGTACTTGCCCAAATCAATATCTCTGGCACAAAAAGCCAGAGAAGGCTCACATACTACGGATGCACGCCGCTTAGTCAACTCTCCCTCAGGTACCCGGGGATATTGCTGAAATAAGTACTCACTGGAAACCAATTCCAACACTGCATCTCCCAAAAATTCCAAGCGCTCATAATCCTGCGCCTTATTGATACGCTGTTCATTGGTAAAGGAACTGTGGGTAAGTGCCTGACGCAGCAATTGCTTGTCTCGGAACACATAACCGATTCGCTGTTCTAATTCTTCCATCGTACTATTTTGTAGCATATACACCTACCTCCTTCCGAAACAATTAAAAGCACTATACACCTAAAGAAAATCTCGCAGGCTTACCTGCGAGACGTCTCACTTAATTAATTGCACTCTTAATAAGCTCTACCGCTTCTTCCACCGTGGTGATACTTTCTGCATTGTCTGCCGGAATCTCAATATCGAATTCTTCTTCGATACCCATGATAATCTGGTACACATCCAAGGAATCTGCTCCTAAATCATCAGTGAAGGTGGTGCTCATTTTAATTTCCTCAGGATCCACATTCAATACATCCGCAATTACTTTTTTTAACTTTTCAAATTCCATAATCAAACCTCTTTCCTAGTCTTCCAAAACTATTTTCTCTTTGATTTTTTCATTTATTTTTTGTTCTTTAAAGGTAACACACTGCAATATGGAGTTCTTTACTTCAATGGCTTTACTGCTACCATGTGTTTTCACCACAAGACCATTCAGTCCCAGTAAAGGTGCGCCGCCATGTTCTTCTGTACTAAAGGACTTTAATGTCTTTTTCAAAGCAGGCTTTACCAATAAGGCTCCTATCTTGCTGGTAAGGGTACTCATCATGCCGCTCTTGACCTTACGAATCAGTGCTGCACCTACGCCCTCGTACATCTTTAAAATTACATTTCCGACGAAAGCTTCACATACCACTACATCTACCGCACCTGAGGGGATGTCTCTGGCCTCTACACTACCCACAAAATTAATCTCGGGACAATTTTTCAGCAGAGGAAAGGTCTCCTTTACCAAGGCATTGCCTTTCTCCTCCTCAGCACCGATATTTACAATTCCAACCTTGGGATTCGCAACACCCATGACATTCTCCATGTATACGCTACCCATCTTGGCAAATTGTACCAAATGAGAAGGACGTGCATCCACATTGGCACCACAGTCCAGAAGCAGGCTCACACCTGTTTCTGTGGGAATCAGCGGAGCCAAAGGCGGTCTCTCCACTCCCTTGATACGGCCCACTATCACTTGTCCGCCCACTAATACCGCTCCGGTACTGCCGGCAGAAACCAATGCATCACACTCACCGTTCTTTACCATATTCATAGCCTTCACTATAGAAGAATCCTTCTTTCTGCGAATCGCCATCACGGGAGGCTCTGCTGTCTCAATCACTTCTTCCGCATGTACAATCTCTACTCTGGTATCATCATAAGTATACTTTCGAAGCTCCTCTCTGATAACCATTTCACGACCAACCAGAAAAACTTTCAGCCTTTTTTCTTCATTAATAGCTTCAACTGCGCCCTTTACGATCTCAGCCGGTGCATTATCTCCACCCATCGCATCGACGGCCACATTTATCATCTCTGCCATTTGTCGTTTCCTTCCAATATTTTCATTAGGCAAACACCTTATTTTAATATACTAGACCATATAGTAAAAATCAAGATATTTTTATCTGTCTCATCCAGGTACAAGGCACGTCCTGTCAGCGCAATGCATCAATTCTTTCTTTGATAATATCCGCGTTGGTATAACCTCTTACTATAGCCTTTTCCAGATACTCATCAGCTGTTTCAAAATCTCCTATGAGAGCATATGCCAGGGCACCATTTCCATAGGCTACTGCCAGACTCGGGTCCAATTCTATGGCTCTGTCAAAACAATGAATTGCCATTTCCGGGTCATTTTCCAGAATATATAAAGACCCCAGACTGGAATTTAATTCTGCATAATTGGGATCTATTTCCAATCCCTGTATATACAGTTCCTTGGCCTTGCCGTTATCCCCGGACTGCCTGTACGCGATAGCCAAATTTACCACATGCTCCACTCTATCCGGCTCCAGTTCTACCGCCTTGCTATAATGTTCAATTGCTTCCTCATACATATCAAGGTCCAAATGACAGCTACCGATAACGGAGTATAAAGTAGCCTCTGAATATTTCCTAAGCCCCTTTTCCTTCGCCTCCTCGCATTTTTCGATAGCGTGAGCATAATCTCCGTCTTTGTACGCTTCAACAGCTTCCAGAAAGATGGTATCACCGTTGTTCACTTCCTTAGTAGCCTCGTTAATCACATGATTCATGTTCTCACTCAGTACATCATTGATTTTGCTACTGCAGCCGCATAATCCAAGCATCATCACAACCGCCAAAAGCATACTCATTCCCTTTGTACTCATATTTTCATTCCTCCAAAAAAATAGGGCTTCCCTATACCGGGAAGCCTTAAATTCATGTTGAACTATAATTAATCAACGCTAACAACCTGCTTCTTGTTATAAGAACCGCAAGCCTTACAAACTCTGTGAGGCATCATTAAAGCGCCACACTTGCTGCACTTTACTAATGTAGGAGCACTCATCTTCCAGTTTGCTCTTCTCTTATCTCTTCTACCTTTGGAAGATTTATTCTTAGGACAAATAGACATCGTTACACCTCCTTATTCGCGTTGAAGATATCTTGAATTGCTGCCATTCGGGGATCCGGCACGAAGGTATCGCAACCGCATTCACCCTGGTTCAGATTCCTGCCGCATTTCGGGCATACACCCTTGCAGTCTTCTTTACAAAGAATCTTCACTGGCCAATTTACTAAAATCTCGTTATACACAAAAGCTTCTACATCCAGCTGATAGCCTTCCATAAAGGAAGCAGCATCCTCTTCATCCTCCGTATCGGTAACATCAGGCGAAGCAACTGTTCTGTCAAAGCTTAAATGAAGTATAACAGGCACTTCTGAAAGGCATCTGTCACAGAAAGCCTGAAATTGAAGTTCACACCTGCCCTCAATTCTGGCCTTACCGTCACCACAATTGGCTATCTGAAGCTCCACATCGCTCTTCTCCACAATGGGAAAATTGCCAAGCCTACTGCGAAACTGCGTCATCTCCAAAGTCGCAACCGTATTTACTGTTCTGCCTTCATATGTTAATGCATCGGATAAATTTATTAACATAGCGGACTCCCATGTATTATTGTGCTTAATTTCACACACTGTCATATTATACATATGTGAAGTGTTTTTGTCAACAATTGTTTTTTATTTTACCAGACGGGCAGTCTCACGGGCAATAGCCAGTTCCTCATTGGTAGGAATCACAAGCACCTTGGTCTTGCTATCTGCAGTGGAAATCACAATATCCTCGCCTCTCTTGTGGTTTGCATCCTCATCCAGAGCGATACCCAGATACCCCAGGTACTCACATACCAAGGTACGGATGATGGGACCATTCTCGCCTACACCGGCAGTAAATGCAATAGCATCCACACCGTTCATGGCTGCGGTAAAGGAACCTACGTATTTAGCCACTTTATAACAGAAAGACTTCATAGCACGTACTGCATTCTCATCTCCCGCAAAATAACCGTCCTCAATATCTCTAAAATCAGAAGACAGATTATCTGACAGACCCAGTACACCGGACTTTTTATTCAATATAGTCATGATTTCATCAATGTTCTTGCCTTCCTTGTGAGCAATGAACTCCATGATAGCAGGGTCAATATCACCGGAACGGGTACCCATAATCAGACCCTCCAAGGGAGTCAGACCCATGGTAGTGTCCACACATTTGCCGTTCTTTACAGCAGAAATGCTGGCACCATTACCCAAGTGACATACAATAATCTTCATATCTTCATACTTCTGTCCCAAAAACTCTGCCGCTCTCTTGGATACATAGGAGTGGCTGGTACCATGGAAACCATATCTTCTTAATTTGTAATTCTTATAATAATCATAGGGAATACCATACAGGTAAGCTTCCTCGGGCATGGTCTGATGGAAAGCAGTATCAAATACAGCCACCATGGGCACACCGGGCATCAGCTTTTTGCAGGCATTGATACCAATTAAATTGGCAGGATTATGCAAGGGTGCCAGTTCATTGCAATCCTCAATTGCCTTCATTACTTCATCATCAATCACCGCAGACTGGGTAAATTTCTCGCCGCCATGTACAATACGATGACCTACTGCATCAATTTCCTTCAGATTCTTTACCGCACCTGTGGTAGGATTGGTCAAAGCTTCCAATACCAGACGAATAGCTTCTACATGATCAGGCATAGGAGTCACCGTCTTCTCCTTTTCGCCGCCTGCAGGCTGATAACTGATCATACTGCCATCAATACCGATTCTTTCACACAAACCCTTTGCGATACACTGCTCGGTTTCTGCATTAATTAACTGAAACTTTAAGGAAGAGCTTCCACAATTGATTACTAAAATATTCATTTCTTTCTCCTGACTTTTTCTTTTTATTCCTTCTCTTTTGTATGGTAAGCACGCCTTAAACCAGCTGTGCCTGTACTGCTGTAAGAGCAACTACGCCCACAATATCCTCCCAGGAACATCCACGGGATAAATCGTTTACGGGCTTTGCAATCCCCTGTAACATGGGACCATAGGCTTCTGCACCACCCAGACGCTGCACCAGCTTATAGCCAATATTACCCGCATCCAGATTAGGGAAAATCAATACATTTGCCTGTCCGTTTACAGGACTGCCCGGTGCCTTAGACTTGGCTACACCGGGAACCAGTGCCGCATCAGTCTGCAATTCACCATCCAAAGTCAGATGAGGATACTCCTCATGAGCGATACGGGTAGCCTCTGCCACCTTATCAACCAGAGGATGCTTGGCACTACCCTTGGTGGAATGGCTGAGCATGGCAATCACCGGCTTGGGTCCCACCAATGCCTTAAAGCTACGGGCAGAACTGTCAGCAATGGCTGCCAATTCCTCTGCAGTAGGGTCCTGATTCAGACCGCAGTCTGCAAAAATAAAAGTACCATTATCTCCCATATCCTTGAACTGGGTATCCATTACAAAGAATGCAGACACCAGCTTTACGCCGGGGGCTGTCTTTAAAATCTGTAATGCAGGACGCAGGGTATCTGCAGTGGAATGACAAGCACCTGCCACCATACCATCTGCATGATTGGCCTTTACCATTACAATACCAAAGGTCAGATAATCCTTTAACAGAATCTCTCTGGCCATCTCAGGCGTCATGCCCTTGGACTTTCTGGTCTCATATAATAAATTGACATACTCCTCCAATCTGGGAGTAGTCTCGGGATTCACAATCTGTACACCGGACAAATCCACTTCCAGCCATCCTGCACCATCCAATATCTTCTCTTCATTACCAATCATAATGATATTGGCAATGCCCTCCTCCATAATCTTAGCCGCTGCAATCAGCGTACGCTTGTCATTGGATTCAGGTAACACAATGGTCTTTCGATCCACCCTTGCTCTTTCCTTAATCAGGTCAATATAAGACATTTTCCGTCTCCTCCTAAAATCGAAATATAGAAAAACACAATTCAACTTAACAAATTTACAACTTTATATTATACTAAAAACACGCTGAAAACAAGGCTAAAGCCTTTTGTAAATTGTATCTTTTCACGAACAGCTAAACAAATTTTTAACAGACTTTTGAGAAAGGAAGCCATCATGATTGTCAATGGAATTGTCGCTGAATATAATCCTCTGCATCACGGACATATCTATCAAATGCAGGATGCAAAAACAAATACCCAAGCAGATTATACCATTGTTGTAATGAGCGGCAATTTCGTACAACGAGGAGCTCCGGCTTTGTTGGATAAATTTTCCCGTACCCGTATGGCTCTGGAAGCAGGTGCCGACCTGGTGCTGGAATTGCCTCTGCCTTATGCAGTATCCAGTGCAGAATTCTTTGCCACCGGTGCGGTCACTCTCCTGCATCATCTGGGAGTGGTTACTCACTTATGCTTTGGCAGTGAATGTGGCGATACCGGAATCCTTCAGGAATTGGCCGGAATTTTGTCAGAAGAGCCTCTCGCGTACCGACAGGCACTTCAGCAGGCTCTGAAGGAAGGCTTGCCCTATCCGGTTGCCCGTACTCTGGCACTGAGTTACGACCCTGCTTCCAATCAGGAACATGCAAAGGTTTTGGCCTCCCCCAATAATATCCTGGGCATCGAATATATCAAAGCGTTACTGCGACTGAACAGTTCCATCCTTCCCTATACCACACTACGCACCGGAAACGGATATTCGGATGATACATTAGGCACCTTAAGCAATGCTTTGGCCATTCGTCAAGCAATATTTAGCGGTACAGACCTTCCTACTCTGGCAGACCATGTTCCTACCTGTACCTATGAGTTATTATTGACTGCTTTGGAAAAAAATACCCTGCTTTCCTCAAATGATTTTTCTTCCCTTTTACATTATAAGCTTATCACCAAGCAGACCCAAGGGTATGAAGACTATCTGGATGTTTCCGGACAATTATCCGACCGTATCTGCAACCACTTATACCAGTACCAAACCTTTGACAGTTTTTGCGATTTATTAAAAACAAAGGATTTGACCCATACCCGTATCCGCAGATGCCTTTTGCATATTTTATTGAACATCAAAAGGGATACTTTATCCGCATACAAACAGTTAGGTACCGTTCCCTATGCCCGGGTACTGGGCTTTTGCAAAAAAGCAACCCCTTTGCTGACCGCCATCAAGGAACGCAGTTCCATCCCGATGATTACCAAACTAGCAGATGCCCATAATATATTGCATCCTGATGCATTGTTACTTTTGGAGCAGGAGCTTACTATGAATCAAATTTATTATAGCGTTGCCTCTGCCAAATCCGGCACGCCTATGATTAATGAATATCGCACTCCCATTGTAATTTTATAAGTGCTTTATATATACAAAAAGCCTGCGGGCTTCCTGTTTCTCTTGGATGCAGGAAATCCGCAGGCTTACTTTATACACCTTAGAAAAAGCCGTTTCTTTAAATTTTTAATTCTTAAAGCTATGAATCGGTGCAGGAATCCGTCCTCCACGATTAACAAAAGCATCGCAGGAAAAGGGATTCACAGGCATAATGGGAGCATAACCCAATAAACCGCCAAATTCTACGGTCTCACCTACGCCTTTACCGATAACAGGAATAATACGTACTGCAGTAGTTTTCTGGTTAATCATACCAATTGCCATTTCATCTGCAATGATACCGGAAATGGTAGTAGCCTTGGTATCTCCGGGAATGGCAATCATATCCAGACCTACAGAGCACACACAGGTCATTGCTTCCAGCTTCTCTAACGTCAGCGCACCTGCTACTAATGCGTCAATCATACCCTGATCCTCACTGACAGGAATAAATGCACCACTTAAGCCGCCTACATAAGAGGATGCCATAACACCGCCCTTCTTTACCTGGTCATTGAGCAGTGCCAAAGCTGCAGTGGTACCCGGTGCTCCTGCATATTCCAGACCGATTTCGCACAAAATATCAGCCACACTATCACCTACAGCAGGTGTAGGAGCCAAAGATAAATCCACAATACCGAAAGGAACCTGCAATCTCTTGGATGCTTCCTGGGCAACCAACTGACCCACACGGGTTACCTTGAATGCAGTCTTCTTAATGGTCTCACATAAAATCTCAAAATTCTGTCCACGTACCTGCTCCAGTGCAGTCTTTACTACGCCGGGACCGCTGACACCTACATTGATAATCTTGTCAGCCTCCGTCACGCCATGGAATGCACCTGCCATAAAAGGATTGTCATCGGGAGCATTACAAAATACTACCAGCTTGGCACAGCCTAAAGAATCCTGCTCCTTGGTATATTCTGCCGCCTCCTTAATCATCTCACCCATAAGCTTTACCGCATCCATATTGATACCGGTCTTGGTAGAGCCCACATTTACGGAACTACACACTCTCTCGGTGGTGGACAGTGCCAGAGGAATGGAACGAATCAACAACTCATCTGCGGGGGTCATACCCTTGCTTACCAACGCAGAATATCCTCCGATAAAGTTGACACCCACTTCATGGGCCACCTTGTCCAAGGTCTTTGCGATACTTGCAAAATCCTCCACAGTCTTACATGCAGCACCACCAATCATTGCAATGGGGGTCACGGAAATACGCTTATTTACAATAGGGATACCGAATTCTCTGGATATCTCCTCACCGGTAGCTACCAAATCCTTTGCAGCCTCATAGATTTTATGATAAATCTTGTCATTGAGCTTATTTAAGTCAGAGTCAATACAATCCAGCAGACTGATACCCAGGGTAATGGTTCTTACGTCCAGATTCTCCTCTGCTATCATCTTATTTGTTTCAGTTACTTCATATAAATTAATCATGGCTTGCGTCCTTCCTAAAAGAAATTAATGTTCCTACATCATGCTAAATCCTTTTAAATTTAGATTCTGTGCATGGAATCAAAAATTTCTTCCTTCTGGCACTTAATCACAACACCGATTTCCTCACCCAGGGCGGTCATCTCATCAGCCATATCCCCAAACTTTTTGGTCATAGAATTGGTATCTACAATCATCATCATGTTAAAATAGCCCTGTACGATAGTCTGGGAAATATCCAATATATTGATATTATTCTCTGCCAGATATGTACATACTCTTGCAATAATTCCTACAGTATCTTTTCCTACTACGGTTATAATGGTCTTATTCATTTTATTGCCAACCTTTCTTGTAACATTAAACTACATTAAACTACAAATATTCTCTTTTTGCAAGTCCCCAATAAAAAAACTGTATTATCCTTTTACAATTCCACCACCGGTGATATTTCATGTCTCCTTGCCACATCAATATGAAAATCTTTCGCATCGTAGGGATTGTCTCCCATTGTAATCTCCATCCTCACCGCCTCATAGGCCAGCTCCGGAATATTATTTTCATTGCTTAGATGTCCCAGCAAAATATGCTTTAGTCCGTCATGAAGAATCCTGCAGAGCAATCTGCCCGAGTTTTCATTGGACAGATGCCCCCTATCTCCCAGAATACGCTGTTTTAAAGGATAGGGATAGGGCCCCACCTGTAACATATTTACATCATGATTTGCCTCCAACAACAAAGCATCCATCCCCTTTAAGCACTCCACCGTATAATCATTGTAAGTACCCAAATCCGTGCATATGGCCAGCTTCTGCTCCCCATAGGAAATGCGGTAGCCACAGGGTTGCGCCGCATCATGGGAAATACGCATAGGATTAATATGCAAATCCTTTAAAATAAATCGCTCATCCTCACGGATTTCCTGAAACAGTTCGGAATCTACCTTTCCCAAGCTTTTACAATCCCGCAGGGCATTCAGTGTGCCCCTGGTGCCATAAATGGGAATGCCGTATTTACGGGCCATAACCCCCAGGCCGCTGATATGATCCGCATGCTCATGGGTCACCAAAATCCCATCCAGATCCCTTCCTGAAAGTCCCAGGGTAGCCAGGCCACTTTCAATCCGTTTCCCACTGATGCCTGTATCCACCAGCAAATGTGTAGCATCGGAACCCACATAAATGCAGTTGCCGCTACTGCCACTTGCAATACTACAAAGTCTCATGTAATAACTATCTCGCTTTCTCTTTCCAGTAAATCTCTATCACGTCGCCCTCATGGATGGTTTCCATGAATTCTGCAGGTCTTCCGTTTAAAGTGGTCACAATACCACGTCCGCCGGAAGCCTTTAAATCAAAGTTAATTACACTGAACACATCCACAAATACATACTGTAACTTTCCGGTAAGCAAATAGCTCTGGTTATTTACAATTACAATAATCTCCGTTGTACCCGGCTTGGGTGCTGCGGGAGCAGGTTCCGGCATTTCCGGAGCAGTTGCTTCCACCGGAGGAGCCGCTTCTACCTGGGGCGTAGTTTCCATCCGGGGAGTTGCATCCTCTGAAGCCTCTGCCACAGGCTCATTCACTTTCTCTACAACCGGCTCAGCCTGAACTATCGGCTCC
>JAFUKS010000006.1 GCA_017473445.1 Lachnospiraceae bacterium | reverse complement strand
ACTGAAGCATTACAAAAGTGGTAAATGGCTCAAAAACATTACCCGTGACAATCTTTTTGAAGAAACCAATCCACCGGCACAAGCCGCAAACTAACGGAGGTACTTTATGAATTATCCCAAACACAAGTCCGAAGAATCTGTACAGGACTACCTGGAAACCATTCTGCTATTAAGCCAAAAACAGCCCAATGTAAGAGCCATTGACATTGCCCGGGAACTGAATTACTCCAAACCCAGTGTCAGTGTAGCCATGAAAAATCTAAAATCCAAGGAATACATTGAAGTCTCTGAACTGGGACATATCTCCCTTACCGAAGAAGGCATGTCCATTGCCTGTTCCGTATTGGAGCGACATACAGTCCTCTCTCAATGGCTCATCCGCATGGGAGTAACCCCGGAAGTTGCTCTGGAGGATGCCTGCAAAATGGAGCATGATATGTCTGATGAGAGCTTTCAGGCAATCAAAAACTATTTGAATACTCATTCCTAAGGATGTAAGTCACCAATGACCCGGTCATACAATTCCCACAAATAAGTCAGGGAGAAGTTGTCCGGGTCTGCTTTTGTCATATAATGCTTCTGTGCCAACTCCTCTGTATAATCCTGCAAAAAGTAAGTGGAAATGGGGCCTTTCTTTTCCACATGTGCCACTAAAGGAAGGGCATCATATTCCTTAATTTCACACTGATTCTCTTCCATTGTGATGGTCACCTGTGCCATCGCCCCCAGCATACGTGAGGATACACCCGATGCAGTACCACTGGTGGCATTGATAAAATTACCGATGGAATAATACACCAGCATTTCATTTCCATCCTTTCCGGTGACCCATTTTACCGGTTCAATTACATGGGGATGGGTGCCAATGCACAAATCTACTCCCTCATCTGCCAAAAACTGTGCCCATTTCTTTTGCTTTTTGGTTTCTTCAAACACATATTCCGTTCCCCAGTGGGGGCATACAATAATAAAATCTGCCTGCTCTCTGGCAAGGGCAATATCTGCTCTGATTGCATCCTCATCCCATAAATCAACTGCATAGGGCATATCCTTTGGCAATGCTATCCCATTGGTACCATAGGTATAATTCAATATGGCAATGCGGATTCCCTCCACCTCCCGGATACAGATTTCCCCGGCAGAGGCCTCATCATCATAGATTCCTACCACATCCATCCAAGGATAAGTCTCTTCCCAAAAAGACACACAACGAAGAAGCCCCTCCCGTCCCATGTCCATCGCATGGTTGGTAGCATGGAGGACCACATCAAACCCGGCCTTCACTAAACTGTCTCCCAACTCATAGGCACTGTTAAACCGGGGATATCCCTTCAGTCCTGCATCTCTTCCGCTGATAATAACCTCCTGGTTGACCAGGGCCAGATCTGCCTCTTGAATTTTTGTCTGTACATTCGTAAAAAGATGGTCATAATTATAGCTGCCATCCTCTTGCTTGCCACTGTCATTTACGGCTGTATGCATCAACATATCTCCCACCATCACAATCGTAACGGTAGGGGACTCCTGCTTTGGCAAAATCTCGGTACTTTCCGTCATTACTTCTGTATCCAAAAAGGCTTGTGTATCCTTACTCTCCTGAATTTCTACCGGAAGTTCACTTTCGGATATTGTTTCTGTACTGCTTCCCGTAACCTGCTCCCCAACAGTATTTTGCACACCGCATCCTGTAAATAATAATACTGTCAAACACAAACATATCCTTAAATACACTCTTTTTTTCATTGGGACCTCCTATAAACACGCAGCGAGAGCACGCAATGCGGCTCCCGCTGGAGGAAATTAATCATATCTTTCCTCAATTACCCGTTTGGTCTTCTTTTCACTTCTTGGAAGTAATCCTAATTCAACCACCTTTACCAAGGGCGTAAATCCAATTTTACTCTTTACCCGCTCTGCAATGCGCTTTGCCAGGTCTGCAAAATCTACACTACCATTGGTCTCCACATAGATACGCATGGTATCCTTGCCATCCAGATGGGAAATGCGAATCTGATACTCGCTGGAGCATTCCTCAAACTGGTGTAAAATCTCTTCAATCTGACTGGGGAATACATTTACACCCTTAATCTTCATCATATCGTCTGTTCTGCCCATAATGGTATCCAATCTGGGATGCTTACTGCCGCAAGGACATTCTCCGGGAATGATTCTGGACAAATCGTGGGTACGGTAACGGATCAGAGGCGCACCCTCCTTCACCAAAGTAGTGATTACAATCTCACCCATCTCTCCATCGGGTACAGGCTTCAGGGTCACGGGGTCAATAATCTCAATATACAGATAGTCATCCCAATAATGCATACCGGTATTATACTTACAGTTGATACCGATACCGGGACCATAAATCTCTGTAAGTCCATAGATATCGTAAAGCTCAATTCCCAGTTCATTGGAGATACGCTGACGCATAGTCTCACCCCAGCGCTCAGAACCGATAACGCCCTTCTTTAAATGAATCTGATCCTTGATGCCACGTTTCTCAATTTCCTCTGCCAAAAGCAGTGCATAGGAAGAAGTAGAGCAGATTACTGTACTCTTCATATCCATCATCATCTGTAACTGTTTATCGGTATTACCGGGACCCATAGGAATTACCATGGCACCCAGCTTCTCAGCACCATTCTGGAAACCGATTCCTGCAGTCCAAAGACCATAACCGGGAGTCACCTGGATACGGTCGGTGTTGGTGATACCTGCCATTTCATAGCATCTGGCAAACATGATCGCCCAATCATCCACATCCTTGGCGGTATAAGGGATGATAACAGGCAAACCGGTGGTACCTGAAGAAGAATGAATACGTACAATCTCCTCCTCCGGAGCAGTCATCAGTCCCAAGGGATACGCCTCTCTCAAATCATTTTTTTCAGAGAAGGGAAGCTTCTCAAAATCTTCTGCCGTACTGATCCCTGTAATACCTGCTTCCTCCAGCTTTTTACCATAAAAACTGCCGGCCTTCACCAGTGCCTTGATTCTGTCATTTACCTGACTGATTTGTAAATCTGTAATTTGCATATGTAAACCATGCCTTTCTATCTTTTATCATCCTAGAGAATGCCTTGGAAAATTCCTCTATAGCTTCTCCTTAAGTACTGAAAAACTTCAGTGCCTTCCGATTCAATTCATGAAATTTCTCCGGAAGCCGCTCAAGCATCACCTGTTCCACAGCCTCCTTAGAAAGTCCTAAAGCGTCTGTCTTTAATGCCGCACCTAACATCAATACATTCAGTACCTTGGCGGAACCCAGCTCCTCGCACGCCTTGTCCGTATCTACCACCATCAGATGCTTCACATTTCGTTCCAAATAGTCCAGCATCTCCTGTCCACTGTAATTACTACCGGATACACTGGCTGTAACGGGCATCACCGGGCGATTACTTACTACCACATATCCATCCTTTTTCAGATAAGGAAGCATTCTTACGGTCTCTCCCGGCTCAAATCCCAGAATCAAATCCGCTTCTCCTTCTCCTATCATGGGTGTATATACACCCTCACCCATGCGCAGATGGCTGAATACGCTACCGCCTCTCTGGGCCATACCGATGGTTTCTGCACTCATTACTGGGATATCCCGGGACATTGCTGCCGCAGCGATTAATTTGGAAGCAAGTACGGTACCCTGACCGCCTACACCACACAAAACAATATTCTTATGCATGAGCTTCACCTCCTGTAATGGCTTCCACAGGACACAGCTGACTGCACAGTCCGCAGCCGGTACACAGGGATTTATCAATCGTCACCTTGCCATCCTTCACAAATAAAGCAGGACAACCAATCTCACGAATACATTTCTTACAATTGATACATTTCTCACTATCAATATGCATACATCCCTGAGGCTTTGTCACAGCAATACAGGGACTCTTGAAAATTATGGCCTTCACACCGGGCTGGGCTGCTACCTCCCGGACGCATTCCACTGCCTGCTGCAGATTCAGAGGATTTACTGTCTCTACCCTTTCCACACCTACTCCATGAAGCACGGCTTCAATGGAAATCTTGCTAACGATTTCTCCCATCATGGTACGTCCGGTACCGGGATGGGGTTGATGATCGGTCATGGCTGTGGTGGAATTATCTAAAACAACTAAAGTCATATTGGCTTGATTATAAACTGCATTCACTACCCCGGTAATAGCAGAGGCAAAGAAGGTGGAATCTCCCACAAAAGCAAAGCAGGTGGTATCCGGCTCAATCTTTCCTACGCCTTGGGCAATATTAACCCCTGCACCCATACACAAGCAGGTATCCACCATATCCAGTGGCATTGCATTTCCCAAGGTGTAACAACCGATATCTCCGCAGAAAATGGTCTTTTTCCCCTTCATGGCCTGTTTTACCGCATAGAAGGAAGCTCTATGAGGACAACCGGCACATAATACCGGTGGCCGCACCGGCAACGCGGGAGGAACTTCCCGCTCTTGGACTTCATTCATAGAAATTTCCATGAAATCCGCTATATTCTTCTTTACACTGTCTCTTGTATTTTCACCTGCATTTTTCACATGATGGGTCAGTTTGCCCAACACCTTTACCGTACAGTGATGCTTACCGCATATCTGTAACAGAGCTTTCTCCAGTACCGGGTCCAGTTCTTCGATACAAAGTACCTCATCCAAGCCTTCCATGAACTGCAATGCCAACTGCTCCGGGAAAGGATGGGGTGTTGCCACCTTCAACAATCTGATGTGCCCCAACTGCTCCATCGCTTCACAAGCATAAGTATAACTAATACCGGATGCTACAATACCCTTTCTGCATTGCTGATGTTGTGCATCCTCGGGCAAAATCGCATTACGGGAATATTCAGAGAATACCTGGCTTAATTCTTCATTGCGGCTCTCAATCTTCATGTGATTTTGGAATGCCACCCTGGGAAAAATCACCCATTTAGAAGTATCTTTCACAAAGCCTTCCGGCTGATTTACATGATACTGCTCCTCATCCTTCAATTCTACAGAAGCATAACCATGACATACTCTGGTAGTAGGTCTGAAAAATACAGGTGTTCCATACTTTTCAGAATACGCAAAGGCCTCTTGAATCATTTCGTATGCTTCCTGTGCAGAAGCTGGATCAAAGCAGGGCAATTTGGAATACACTGCAAACTGTCTGGTATCCTGCTCTGTCTGGGAGGATATAGGACCGGGATCATCTGCCACCAGCACCACCATACCACCTTTTACTCCAATATATTCCAGACACATCAAAGGGTCTGATGCCACATTTAGACCCACCTGTTTCATGGTCACCAGGGTACGTGCACCAGTATAGGCAGCACCTGCCGCCAACTCCAGAGCCGCCTTTTCATTTACAGACCATTCCACATATACCTGCGCAGACCGTCTCTTTGCAATGGTTTCCAGCACCTCAGAGGAAGGTGTCCCCGGATAACCGGCTACCAAATTCACGCCTGCTGCCAGAGCCCCCATGGCAATGGCTTCATTTCCCATCAAAAATTCTTTACGCATTATGTAATACCTTTCTTATGGCCCATAAAGGACCTTTTCAAAAAATGACAAACTATTATGAGTATAGCACCAATGCGTAGATAAATCCACTGAAACATATTTTTCTTTTATGCGAACGGCCAGGGGTTCCCATTTAATACTGCCTTCATCAGTTTGTCCCCTTCATAACATAGCTTCAAAGAAAAGAAATCTGTTCTGCACTCCAGCAAATCCAGAAAAATATAGTCCCCTTCCCAGAGATTCAGCTCCTTCAATCTCCTTTTGGGAACCCATTCCAAATTCCCCTCCGTACATTCCACTAACTGTCCTTCAAAATCGTCGGAGGTATATAAACACATATATTCCGGTTCATAACAATCTGTGACAAAGGTGATGATTCCACGAAACTTCCAGGAATGCAGCTTCAGTCCGGTCTCCTCCTGCACCTCTCTTTGCAGACATTCTTCCGGACTTTCTCCCGGCTCAAAATGTCCGCCGATACCAATCCATTTATCCTTATTGATATCCTTTTCCTTTTTTACCCTGTGTAACATCAGATAGGCATCCTTCTGCTCAATGTAACATAGGGTGGTCAGATTACGAGGATACACAGCCTTAGAATTGATCATAAATCTGTCCTCCCATCAACAAAGCCTCCTGTCGGTCATGAGTCACCAGTAATACTGTTTTACCGGCAGTTCTCGCTTTCATGACCTTTATAACTCTTTCTTTTATTTCATCATCCAAACCGGTAAAGGGTTCATCCAAAAGCAATAAATCATACTCCGCCAGTAACCCTCTGGCTATGGCTACTCTCTGCCGCTCCCCACCACTTAGCTTAGCCACCTTCTTTTTCTCCATTCCTGCCAGCCCCAGTTCTCTCAAACAGTCTGCCATTTGGGCAGTGGTAATCCGTGAATTTACCAATTTAATATTTTTTTCCACACTAAGCTGTTCCACCAGACGACCATCCTGAAATACCATGGCGCATTTCCGGGTATCCCGGGGATAAACAATACTGCCTTCCGTGGGCTGTAATAAACCCGCTATCAAATATAGTAATGTGGTTTTTCCGCGACCGGAAGGTGCCATTAACACGGACACCTCTCCTTCCGGAAAAAAGCCTTGAAAATCTTTCCAAATCCATTTTTCACCATAGGAAAAATCCAGATTTCTTATGTCGATGCCCTTCATAATACCTCCCGACAGTCCTTCTGCTTTCTTTTTGCAGTCCTCAAGATGTGCTGAAACACACCTTCGCATAATATGCTCAACAATACAATGACCATCGTCCAGGCAAAGAGCTCCGGTGTCAGGAAATAAAGCTTGGCCTGATACAATTCATTACCAATGGAGTTTCTGGCCAAACCGATAATTTCCGCTGCCACCCCAGACTTCCAGGAAAGGCCCACTGCCAAAGATGCTCCGGCCCATATATGGGGCAATGCTTCCGGTAAATACAAATACCAAAGCTGTCTGACAAAGGGAACCCGAAACAAACGGGTCATTTCTATTAATCCAGGATCGGTTTCTTTCATACCGGTAAGGGTATTAATATATAAGATAGGAAGCACTATCATAGCCGGCACAAAGATGGACAATGTTTCTGCATCCAACCATAAAAGGGTCAGTATAACAAAGGATGCCACCGGAACAGATTTCAGCACTTTAATGGGAAACCAGCAAAACAGCTCTACCGCCCTGCTAAAGGCCGCTGTAAGGGCCAGAAGAATTCCTGCCACAGCTCCCAAAAGAAAACCAACTGCAATATGTACCAAAGAAGTCAGCAGACTTTTCCAGAAAGCCGCCGTAGGTATCAAATCTACCAAAAGTACCTTTAATACTCTGTCAGGAGAAGGCAGAAAAATCTCATTATTTATTTGTCTTGCTGCCACATACCATATGAGGAACCATAACAATATGGACGCCGGATACCGGATAATCCCATATACCTTCCCGGTCTTCTTCTGATTATTCTTCAATATAGAACATTCCTTCCTCTAATTTTCCCCCTACTGCCTTGGGATTCTGTTCGTATAATACCTGCAAATACCCCATTGCCTTACGCTTCATATCCTCACCCTTGATAAAGGTCACATTACAATAGGGAATGGCTTTCTTCGCAATGGCTGCCTTGAACACATCATACTGCTCTAATAATCCGGCAGTCGCTTCCACCTGTTCACTTGCATAGTCCGCAGATACTTCATATTCCTTTAGGAAATCTGCAAAGGCTTTTGGATAAGATTCTATAAATTCCTTACGGGCTACAAGTACTCCGGTAACCACAGTTCCTTCCGTTAGCTTCTCCCATTCCTTGGTCACATCCAATGCAATACGATAGGCTTCATTACTATTTAGTGCCACAGTAGTATAGGGCTGGGGCAACATGGCTATGGCTTCCAGCTTCTGATTCAAAGCCGCCAGCACCTCCGGAGCCTCGGATTTATATTGAATATCCACATCCTTATCCGGATTCAGTCCTGCACTTGTTAATAAGAAACGCAGGGTATACTCCGGTGTGGTTCCCTGCCCGGTGGAATAAATGGTCTTACCTTTTAAATCTGTCACTGTCTCAACCGAGTCTCCTGCCTCCACCAGGTACAAAACTCCCAGTGTATTTATTGCAACAGTCAGCACATGTCCTTCTGTTTTATTATAAAGTACGCTGGACAGATTACAAGGTACTGCAGCCAGATCCAGTTCTCCCTTTACCAATGCCGTACTTAATTCGTCAGCCGTACCTGCAATGGTATAGGCATAATGATTCCGGGTCTCTCCTGCATCTGAGGCCGCAAGCAATTGAATCATACCGATTGCAGTGGGTCCCTTCATACACCCTACCTGCACTTCCATAATAGACGCTTCCGTCTCTTGCTCTGTTGCGTCTGTTACACCAACGGTCTGTTTTTGTTCTCCTTGGGGCACAATAGATCCACATCCGCAAAGCACCAGCAAGATACATCCCGATAATAATATACTTAAAAATTTCTGTTTCATAACAGTATCCTCCCGTCAAAGCTCGTAATGCTCTGACTTCATACAGTATAACAGAACTTTTCAGCTAAATCTATCGACAAATTCCATCTTTATCCGAATAAATTCTTCTATATATCTCATAAGTGCAAATAGTCTTGCCCGATCCTCAAATTCCCCTCTTTCCACCGGTAAGGGTTGACTCTTCATATACAAATCCAGTTCCAGAAATTCCCGCATCATCTCCCGTCCATTATTCCCCCGTTGAAACACCTGTGCCATTTGCGCCAGAAACAAAGAAAGTGCCTGCGCAGTTCTGGGAGTAGTTTCCAACTGACGAATGGTTTTATACATCTCATAAAGCACCAGACACTGCTTCTCCCTCATGGTCAAATATTCCATATCATAAATATCATGAGTTCTGAACTGATTATTATAATTTGCTTCCGCCACCTCCTTAGCAAGTTCCATTTGTTCCTTCAACTCCCGGAAACACTGACCGTTATTATCGTATATATCTGCTTGTAAAATCCGCCGGGACATCCTACTTAAAATAGTTACTATCTGCCGGTCCGTTTCATCCATTAGCCGCTCTATGGTTTTTACACGCTTACGCAGATGCAAATTTGCAATAATACCGGTCCCCACACCTATGAAAAAAATCAATACCTCATTGAGAACTGCCTTTTGCTCCATATTTCCTACTGTAATAAAATGGGAAATCAGTACGGAGTTCATACCCATGGCACTATACCACCCGAATATCTGGCAAATCAAAATATAAGGAATCAAATAGATAAAAAAAGCAAGATAAGTAAAGCCCCAAACCCCAAAGCTGATTCCCGCAATCCCCATGGCAATGACAAATGCATACAATCGACCCAATGCAGTATTTATGGTTTCCTTTTTGGTGGGTTGAATGGTCAGTATTGCAATTACCCCTGCTGAAATAGAAAAATCCAGCTGTAACAAATTGGCAAGGGTCACCCCACATCCTGCTGCAATTACAATTTTCAACCAATTGGTCACAATATTCATAAGGAACCCTTTCACATGTATTGTCGTAAACAGTAATAAAAGAATGAAATGAGCAAAACTTATTAAACCACCTTGCCAAGCCCTTGGACTATTATTATGATTCCCCACAGAATATTTTTGTATCCACACTGGATGCATCACCTGTATCGAACTATTCGGCTATCAGATACAATTGGTAAAAAGGCATATTTGTGCCAAAAAAAGTGAGCACTTTGGTAATATCAATACCAAGTGCCCACCTGCCTTTCCGTTATATTTCAAGCGAAAGATAAATCCTTCTCTGTATCACCACCGGATTAATCGTATCAATATCATTTCCAGCATTATGCTCTTTCTGCCCCTTTACAAAGTAGCCTGTTTTCTCTTTCTATGTAATGCAAATACCATATACGCCAGCAAACCAATAATTAATGTATGTGCTATGAGCGATAGTGTATTTACAATAAGCAACATCACGTACATTTCCACAGGATAATCCTCCGTAAACATACTAATGTAATAAGGAATATTTGACAAACTCCCCAATGCTAACATGATATAAATCAGCATAGGATTATGTAATATCCTACCTTCGAAAAACAATGGAATCAATATACCGGGAACCACATTAAGGAATATTCCCCATACAATTTCCAGCATACTATAATTGTAATCCCCCAAAACTGTTGCCAGATTGGCTAACGCTCCTGTTCCAAAATAGAGTACGGATAAAACAGATGCCACCCTGGGGTTTAATTTATCTCCTACTGCATGGAAAATACCATAACCCAATACCAATAAAAGCATTATATTTCTGAGCGGAATACCGTAAGAATCAAAATAAACCATTTTATTTATCAAATTAGACAACAGATACGATATTTCTATAACCAGCATAGTGGTAAAACCCATAAATGCCAGCGTCATCAATACCAATTGTACTTTTTGGGCCACCGGAGTCTCCAAAATCACTGTTTTTTCCACTGCCTCCTGCATATCATCATCGGACACCAGCTCATCCATGGATACCCCCAGATAACGGGACATCTTCTTAGCTGTCATTAAATCCGGATAGCGGGAGCCTCCCTCCCAGCGGGAAACTGCCTGTCTCGTCACATACAAATGATCTGCCATTGTTTGTTGGGTAATTCCCTTTTCTTCTCGTATTCTTCTTAAATTTTCTCCAAATTCTGCCATAATTATACTTCCTTTCCATATTCGATTCGCTGCAGCACAGTTTTATTTTAGCCACCGAATCATAAAATGAAAAGCAACACCCCTTTTTTCCTTGTTGACACTGCGTCAACATCTGGAAATTCCTGCCATTCCAGCTCCGTTCATTGACACCGTGATAGGTTTGCAAATTCATTGCTTTGCTTATTATACACCGTGCTTTTATGTTATCGCAACTGTCACCCGGCAAAGTGCTGATTAAATTTGTCCAGCCATAGGGCTGCCACAATTCCCACTGCCAGGCAAAGCACATTCACTATAAAGCCCGTTACAGACACTGCAAAGCTTGTAAAAGGAATAATCATAATAGTAGCCGCTATCACGATACCCACAATTCCATGAAAGGCCACAGAATAATAATTGGTAAACAATGCATTCACCGCCCTGGAAAAGAAAATCACCGTAGCCAGTGCACCAATACCACCGGGTATCAGAATCCCAAAGTCCAAATGACCGATGCCTGCCACAAAGGGTTCATACAAGCCCAGTGGCATCAATAAAGTAGAAAAACTCATTCCCGGTGCAATAATACTGAGTGCCAGACAAAATCCACAGAACAAATACCAAATAAAATTCGGGGTAATTTCCACAGAAAGAATCTTTAATACTACCAACAAACAAAATATTGCTGCCATAGACAAATACATGGCTATATAGGATGCGCGACTCCGTCCCTGTTCCCCCGCTTCCTTAAACAAAGAGGGCAACATTCCGCCAATCAAACCGATAAAAAGGCACACCGATGGTGCCGGGTATTTTTCCAGCAGGAAGGAAAGTACATTGGCAATCCCTAAAAAACCAATCATACAACCTATGATTACCGGCAACAGCTTAGGTACATGGGTTTTAAAATTCCGCACAGGGTCTGATAACAGTTCCATAATACTTTTGTAAATTCCAAAAATTACACAAAGCACACCTCCGGATATCCCCGGCAAAACTGCTCCCAAACCAATCAATGACCCCTGTAGTATTTTTATCAAAAAATGCACCATAGAAAACTGTTTTTTTGTATCCATAAATTATTTCTCCTCGTTTTGTTTTAAACATACCCGTGCGGTTTCCACCTGATGATTCACAATTTTTGCCCCGCTGATATGTAAAGCGGAAGTCTCCATCTCAATGACCGCACCATCCTCCGGAATACTGCCCATCTGATGCAGCACAAATCCGCTGAAGGTATCAAATTCCTCATCATTTAATGAAATTCCCAGTTCCCGGGCTACCTCATCCAGCCATGCATTTCCTTGAATTTCCCAACTATGATCATCCAACATACGAATGGGAACATCCTCTTCTTCATTCGTTTCCTCTCCCAACTCGCCTACCAGCTGTTCTACCAAATCATTTATGGTAATGATTCCACTCATTCCACCATATTCATCAAATACAATGGCCATGGAATGATGCCCCTTTCTCATGTTTTTAAATAACCTGTCAGCCTTTACCGTATCTGGTACAAAATATGGAGGTTTTACTGCCTTTTGCAAAATATTTTCCTTACTTTTATCCTCCATGCGAAAGTAATCCTTGGCATTTAAAATTCCTACAATCCGATCAGCTGTTCCGTCACACACAGGATATAGCGTATGTCTGCTACTATAGATAATATCTTTCCAGTCTTCCCCGGAGTCATTTATATCCACCATCATTACATCTGTTCTGTGGGTAATAATCTCCTGGGCGGAAAGATCATCAAATTCAAACACATTCTGGATAAATGCTCTCTCTTCATAATCAATGGTACCCTTTTCACTACCCACATCTATCATCATACGGATTTCCTCTTCACTGACATGGTCCTCCTCCATATTTGGGTCAATACCAAACAAACGTAACACCGTATTCGTAGAAAAGGTAAGAAAACTTACCAGTGGAGCAAATATCCTTGCTATATTACTAATTAAGGAAGACAACAACAGGGCCAGAGGCTCTGCTTTCCTCATGGCTACCTGCTTAGGTACCAGTTCTCCAAATACCAGCGTAAAATAGGACAAAATAATGGTAATCAATACTACTGCGATGGAGTCCAACACCTCAACAGAAATAGGTACTCCCATTCCAACTAAAGTATCCACAATGACACCGGAGAAGTTTTCCGCTGCAAAAGCACTCCCCAAAAAACCGGATAAAGTAATCGCTACCTGTATGGTAGCCAGAAACCTAGCCGGTTCATTGGTTAAACGGACCAGCCGAAGCGCCCGTTTGTCCCCCTCTGCAGCCATTTTGGCCAGCTTATTATCATTCATAGAAATCACTGCAATCTCTGCACATGCAAACACTGCATTCAACATAATCAATATTATTTGTAGCAAAATCGTAAATACAACAGAACTCTCCATTTGTTTTCTCCCATTCTAATACCATTACCCCTTTCTGAATACTCAGACTTCCATAATACTAAAATCGGTACTTCTCCACTATCAATTATATGTAAAAAAACATTTTACAATTACTTTACATCAAAAAACCCTTCCGGCATTTTCTGCCGAAAGGGACTTTATGCTATCATTATTTTTCTGCATCGCTTACCAGATAGATAAGCAAATTGGTACTTCGCATTAAATATTCTCCGGACAATTTCTTATCAAGTGCCTGTTCAAAAAAATCCATTGCCTGAGAATAATAGGCCTCCGTGGTATACAAAATAAACTGCTCTTTATCAATGATTTCCCTGATTGCCGCCGCATCCTCCGGGGTATCATTCTCCGTCAAAAAGCAAAGTCTCTCTGGAATCAATAAATCATAATAAGAATACGCATCCATCACCGAACCGTAAACAATCCATGGCGTCTTACTATGATTCTCCAATACCTCTACATCCTTCGCCCCGTAGAATAAATATGCAATCCCATGACCACCATCCATTACCGTCAACTGTCCTATGACAATACAGCACACCAGAACTACTGCACCAATCCTTTTGCATATGCCGGATAGGTTCTGCTTTGGAAGGAAGGAAAACAATTGCTGCCACAATAGGAACCCACCATAACAAGCACACCATACCATAATCGTAAAGGGTCCCCACAAATACCGCTCCTCACTTGCTCCGGGGAAAGTAAAACACACCACCAGCTGATATGCCTGACAAATAAGAACCGTCAGACTTAAGTTTCTGAGCTTCTTTTGCTCGCTCTTCCGGTAAAGAATGACTGCTCCTGCCACAATACATCCAAATAAAAGGAGCAGTCCCAAACTTGTAGGAAACCCTTCTCCCAAAACTGCCGCAACCTGACGCCGGTATCCCCACACAATATACTCCCACTTCTCCGCCGAAAAATCAAAGAGAGCACGCAGGGCCGTTCCACCCTTGCCCTGATTCAAATTCCATCTGCAATAAGGAAAAATCACAATTGTCATTAAAAGTGAGGCAATGAAGTTTCCCACCCAGGCCAAAACCACTCGAAAGGAAAAAGCAGAAAACCATTTCCCACTTCGAAATGCCTGTACCAAAAGCCATAAGCAAAATATGCCTGCTGATGCTGCATAAAAAATCCAGAAATCATAGTGGGTCAAAAAACCCATTAAGCTGACAACAAACAAACTAATAAATGCTCCGGGAGAGAGTGTACCCGTATCCGCCCTATGCAAAATCCACATTCCACTCAATACCAGTAAAAGTTCCAGACATAAAAGCATCATATACATTCTCAAGGTAGTGACCTGCTCCAGCATCAAACGATTGATAATGCAAGTGAACAGCACCACCATACCGGAAGCCATGGGACTCTTGGTCAAATACAGAAAAATACGATATATTACTCCCAATACAATCAAATAGAAAAAGAGATTGATACTCAGGCCAATCCATATAGAACCACTGCCTTTGAAAGCAAAGAAGGAAACCATACGGAATATCCAGAAATACAACGGCACATGATCGTTATACAATCGCACCGTAATGTCGTTTAAGGACAAGCTGTCAGAATCTGCAGCAAAAAAAGCTTCCACATCCTCTCCTGACATCCACTGATCCACCAAAGCAGCCGGCCAGTCCTGTTCAAAACCATTGGCCGATTCATAACTATATACTTCATCACAGAACCAAATCTCTTTTTGATTTCCCCAGTAGAAAAAGGAAAGAATCCCTAGCAAAAATACAATCATTCCTATCCCTAATCCCTGTTTGTTCATTCCCTTAAGCTTCATCTATTATCTCCGCCAATGCTCTCATATTCTGATATACACATACTCTGATAATAGCACCAATATTTATATTTTACAAGGCAAATACAATTACCTTCCCTTCACCTGGTATGTAACAAATCTATGCCCGGTTACCACTCCAAATAATAACCCCAGCATGATATAGCAAATAGGAACGATCTGCCAGGGAAGAAATATCTTGCCAAACAATGTGACAGTATACATACCAAAACAACTCCAACCTGCCACAAAATCTCCCGGCAAATAACTCCACAGCTGTGACAAGACCCGATACTCCTGTGGCATACTGAAAAGCATTGGCAAAAGAATGATACCTATCCCAACAGCCAGAGCACTAATATTACTGTGCAATAGCTCTGAAAGCATCATCACCAATGTTCCCATAAATACACCCGCTATAACAATCACTATATAAATTATCGTCACCGCCTCTCCCACACTGACAGGGTGGGAATTGCCTACATAGATTAATTGAAATGCAGCATCAAAGCCCTCTGCACCATATAATAACACTGCCACCGCTACCGCCACCAATACCGGCACCAACGAAAGAAAAAAAGCACTAACGGCGCCGGCAGCAAACTTGGCTACAAAGATATTTTTTCGTCCCCATTTGCTACTGAGAATCAACTGGTCCGTTCTCCTTAAATGTTCCTCCGGAAACACTCCCGACAGACAAGTGACCACTATAAAAAGTACCACACAGCCCACGGAATAAGCCGCACTAAAAAGTACTTGGTAGCATTCCGCATAACGGAACACCTGCGGCTTCTCCAAAGTTTCTTCTGTCGCTCTCCAATAAGTCTTCTCCTCTTCTGTCAAAAGGATACTATCCCAGTTACGCTCCATTTTCGCCTGTCGTAAAGCATGTAAATCGTCTACACTTGCCTCCCACTGTACCAAATCAGAGCCGGATAGCCCAATGGTCTGTCTCACATAATGATATATGGCACTATAGGGTCTGGCATATTTCTGATAGGCTTCCGTCTGCGAATATTTTTCTTCCTCAAAAGGCACTTTACTATACGCCTTCTGCATTTCCGAAATCAGAGCTTCATCAATGGCTCTGCCATCCAATGCCTTCTGATAGGCCTTATCTATCTGAAACTCCTCATAGTTGCTTCCTACCCGTTCGCCATTCACATAATAGGAGCCCAACAAGGGGCCTCCCACTGTAATTAGAATCAAGAGTATCGACAGCACCATGGACACCCACAGGATTCTGCGTTGCCATATCTTTTTTAACTCATACGCAAAAAGGCTTCTCATCTGCCACTCACCTGAAACTTTTGATAAATCTTACTGCCCACCAATACCAGCAACAAAATAATTAACAGATACAAAACAGGAGCAAACTGCCAGCTGGTCAGACGCAATCCAAAAAGATTTACCAAACGCACATCCAAAAATCCCTGATCCATCTTCAACAGATTAATGGGCAGATAATTCCATGCCCGGGACAATCCCCCCAAGGCCGGAGATATGGGAATCAGACGGGCTGCAAACAATAGTCCCACAATCACTGCCATAGCACCGAGACTGTTTCTCAAAATTTCCGCCAAAAGCATGGCAAATATTGCCACCATAAGGGAAGATAAAAGTAATAGTCCTACCAAAAGCATAAGTGCCTGCCCCATGGACAAGGGATAAGAATACCAGGGAGCTATCACGGACTGAATGGTTGCATCAAATCCTTCCGTACCATAACTGAAAAACTTACCCAATAGCTCTATCCCGGTAAATATCAAATTGACCCCAAATACTACCCCACTTCCTGCCAACAACTTGGCTCCATATACCTGGGTACGCCCATTCCTGGTACAAAGAATTAACTGGTCTGTTTTTCTGATATGCTCATCAGCAAATACAGACACCATGGAAATGGCAATAAAAAAAGTCACCAACATGCAAGTCATGTAGCATCCATTCATACTGACAATGGAATCGTAAGCACCGGAATACTCATAAATAAAGGGCAGAGCCACTTGCCCATCCTTATCTTCCCAATAGGCAATCTCTCTGTCTGAAAGTTCATAGTACGCCCATTGTTTCTCCTGACTTTCTAAGCGGAACCGGGAAATAACTTCCTCTGTAATATGCTCCACAGAATGCCCCTTCGCAAGTCCCCAAAGTTTTAATCGTCTCTCCACATCCTCATACTTACGGGCTTCATTCCGGTAAGCCTCCGTCCATTTATAATCCCCGGATTCCCAATCCACCTTGGCATATGCTGCCTGCATCTCTGCAAAGAGCATATCATCCATCGGCCTGCCGGACAAAGCCACTCCATTTTCCCGCTCTATCCGGTTACGCTCTACATGAGTCTCATAAAACGTATCTTCCACATAAGTTGCTCCCAGTCTACCGGAAATGGCCAGAAGAATCTGTACCATCAATAACAACAAAAAAGTCACAATGGTACTTTTCTTCATAAGAATCTTTTTCATCTCATAGCTTATCAATGTACGCATTTATTCCACCTCACCTTCGCCGAATTCCTGTAAATAGAATTCCTCCAAATCTCCGGTGATGTCCTCCCGGGTACCGTCAAATACCAGCTTACCGCCGTTCATCATCAAAATACGATCCGCAATACGGTCAATATCGGATACAATATGTGTGGATAATATTACAATATTATCCTTTCCAAGCTCTGCAATCAGATTACGAAAACGCACTCTCTCCTTAGGGTCCAGGCCTGCTGTAGGCTCATCCAAAATCAATATCTGCGGATCATTTAAAAGTGCCTGCGCAATACCCAAGCGCTGTTTCATGCCTCCGGAATAAGTCTTAATCTTCTTTTTGGACACCTCTGTCAGGGACACCAGCTCCATCAATTCCTTCACACGTTTTTTGGCATCCTCTTTGCCAATCCCCTTTAAGGCTGCCATATAGAGCAAAAAATCTCTTCCGGTAAAGTCCGGATAATATCCAAAATCCTGAGGCAAATATCCCAGTATTGCCCGATACGCTTCTTCTGATACATCAATTCCATCATAGCTAATGGTACCGCTGGTGGGCATAAGTATCCCACACAGCATACGCATGAGCGTAGTTTTCCCCGCACCGTTGGCCCCCAAAAGACCATAGATTCCTTTTTCCAGTTTTAATGAGATACGATCCACTGCAATCTTATTTTTATACTGCTTGGATACTCTATCAATGATTAATTCCATGCCAAATCCTCCGTCATTCGGATCATACGATAACTTTCACGTCCGGTAGCAATCACAGCAAAAATACAGATTATTAACCACATCCACACATATTCAGGCGTAAACAGAACTGCAAATTGCCAAGGCAGATATAATTCCAGCAAACATACAAGCGCTGCTACTACAAAGCATAAGAAGGTACTTTCATTGCCTCGCACATTTCTGGCAATAAAAAGTCCACCACCTGCAGTCAGGAAATACGGTGTCATAATATACAGCACATTTACCTGTGCTGTACCACCCAGCCAAAACACGAGACAGCTCAGCACCACCAAATTGCTGATACCCAACAATACCATTCTGGCCATCACAATACTCTTTAAAGAAAAGCGTGTTGCCAATTCCAGTTCTTCCATTCCGTACCGATAACTCCGCATACTCTCGGTTACCGAAAGCATTACCAAAAAAGGAATAAAGGCAAGAACTGCCGGAACATACCGGGAAGCTGTCATTTCCGCGACCATATAGGTCACGCTGCAAAGCAGGGCCGAAAATATCCAAACCCACTTGGAGATGTAACCTGCCTGCAAACCTACCAGATGGGCCAGATTGATTTTTTGTAATTCAAACCGTCTTACAAAGCTCCGTTTCCTCTGGGGCTTCGGGGCTTCATAATATCTTTCCAATTCCTCTTTCAGCTTACGTTTCATCCGAAATCCTCCTTTCCAGTTTACCGATAATTTGGGAAAGCTCCCGGTACAGTGCAAATCTTGATTTTCCATACAGCTTACATAAATCTGCATAGGATACTTGATTCACATGACGTAGTAGTAAAAGCTCTTCTTCCGCTTTGGTCAATGCCGACATTGCCTGTTGCAGAACCTGTCTTTCTATTACTTCCTCCTCAAATCCTGTTTGTACCAGTTCCTCCTTCAATTCCTGGGAGGGAACTTTCCGAAATTCTTCAATACAAAGGTTCCTTGCAATAGTATACAAATAAGCCAGCGGCCGTCCGGTATCTTTGTAGGAACTACTCTCAAAAAACCGCAGGAAGGTCTCCTGAGTAATGTCTTCCGCAGTATGCTGATTTTTCACTCTAAAATAACAATAACGATAGATTTTATCGTATTGCTCTTCTATATTGATGCTCATGGAAACCTCCTTTCACTATGTATAACGGATGAAAACCGAAAATGTGCGCAAAAAAAGAAAAAAGGCATGTCAAATCAGACACGCCTAAAAACTTTCTTGGTTTTAAGCATTGCAAGCATCATAATAATATAGAATCCCAGCATGTAGATGGGATAAATCCACATCCCCAGCAGTTGTCCCAATATACCACAAAAAGCCGGTGCAAGCATCATAGCTGCACTGGAAACCGCCATTTGGGTACCGATAACAGAGGGTGACAACTCTTCTCCGAAATTTTCCGGTGCCAGATAATTAAAATTAGGAAATAAAGGACCATTGCCCAGTCCTGTCATAAACAGAGCTACCGCAGCCCAATATGCCTCTCCGGGCAATAATAGCAAGAGCAATGCCGCACCTAATATCACCTGCCCTATTTTAATAATTTTCCAACTATGTAACTTGGCAGCCAGAACACCGGATAAAAATCTACCCAAGGTCATTCCTATATAGTAGAACATCATAATTTCTGCTGCCTTTTCCGCAGAAAGCTGTTTGTATTCCACCAAAAAGGTACTACCCCAACTACCACAAGTACATTCAATGGCTACAGAGGATACAAACAGACACCACATCAGTTTTACACCGGGTACCTTCAACAGTTCCCTTAAGGACAGCACCTGTATGTTTTTTTCTTCCGCTACCATTTCTGCTCCATGAGCCTTTTTCCACAAAGGCAAGGAAACAAATAAAATGATGCTGATTATTATCTGTAATAGAAACGCAATCCGATATCCGCCTCGCCATCCTGACGCACCACTAATCACCAGGGCCATAATATAGGGACTGACAGAAATGCCCACTCCATAAAAACAATGTAAAAAACTCATCTGGGCAGCGTTATAATGTATGGCCACATAATTATTCAGTGCTGTATCAATGCATCCGGCTCCCAATCCCAACGGAATGGCACAGAAACACATAAACCAGAAATTGCCTGTAAAAGCAAATCCCATCAATGCAAGTGCAGTCATAATCGTACTATAGGCAGTGACCCTTCCCGTTCCAAACCGATTGATAGCCTTGGCACTTAACATACTGGAAATAGTGGTACCACAGGACACAATTACAGAAATAAAGCTACCAAAAGAAATTGGTAATTCATATTCTGCATAAATAGCCGGCCAGGCTGTTCCAAAAAGAGAATCAGGAATTCCCAAACCAATAAACGCAATATAAATAATCAATAATAATAACGTGCTCATCCTCTCATTCTCCTTTAGAATTCTAATTATTCTAACTCTTCCAACTCTGTCTCAGTCTCCAGCATACGCTCCAGTAATGTTTCCTGTCTGTGCTCCTCTTCCTGTAACTGATTTTGTAGTTCCATCAGCTGTTGATAATCTGAGGCCAAAGACGGGTCCATTAGTTGCAGTTGCAAAGAGGCAGCTCTTTCTTCGCTTTCTGCCAGCTGATTCTCATACTTCTCCAGCTGCTTTATCAAACGGGACTTAATTTTTCCCGGGTTGTAATAGGTCTTCTTGTCAAATACATCCTGCAAGGTAGGCTCCTTAGATACACGGGAGCTGGAATGTCCCTTATCATGAATCTGTCCGTTTTTACCCTGTATCCTAGGAACAGCACTCTCCTGCTTTTGCTTTTCCTGTAAATAATCATCATACCCCAGGTCATACTGCCTTACCGTATCGGTACCAAATTCCAGAATACCGGTAGCCACCTGCTGAATGAAATAGCGGTCATGGGATACAAATAATACCGTCCCTTGAAAATTCTGAAGCATTTGTTCCAAAGCCTGCTTCCCTACCATATCCATATGGTTGGTAGGCTCGTCCAGAATCAATAGATTGGGACGTGTCTGAAACATCTTACATAATTCCAATCGGACTTTCTCCCCTCCGGAGAGCTGTCCCATCAGCTTCATTACCTCTTCCTGGGAAAACAGAAAGCTTCCCAGGGCACTACGCACCTCTTCCCGTTTCAAATCCGGGTATTCCTGCCAGAAATTATCCAGTACCGTCTGAGCAGGGTCTGCATCATTGATCACAGCCTTCTGCTGATCGAAATAACCCCACTCCACATTTTGTCCATAAGTAAACTGCCCGCCAAGTGCCGGTAAGATGCCCACTAATGTCTTTAACAAAGTAGACTTCCCCTTACCGTTTTCGCCCAAAATAGCCAAACGTGTTCCTTTCCGCAACTGAAAGGATACTCTGCTCAGCTCCTGCTCATATCCGATTGCCAGATTTTTCACCAACAGTACATCCGTATAGCTTTCCTTTACGGGGGTAAACATAGCATGAAAAGCCTTGGTATCAAAACGCCTGGGTTTCTCTATCTTTACCATATGCTCTATGGCCATACGCTTGGAACGGGTGGCCGCCACCTTGGTGGGCGTATTCTTCCACATCTCAATCCACTCTGTCAGCCTCTGAATCTCCTTCTGCTGCAACTCATAATCCCGCTCCTGCTTTATCAGTTCCTCTTCCTTGCGCTTCATAAAGGCCGTATAGTTGCCGGGATACCGTTTGATTCGATGATATTCTATCTCATAGGTCACATCAATAATCTTGTCCAGAAACATCCGGTCGTGAGATACGATAATCACTGCCTTATCGTAATTTTTTAAATACCGTTCCAGCCACTCAATGGTTGGTAGGTCCAGATGATTGGTGGGCTCGTCCAACAGCATGATATCCGGTCTGCTAAGCAACAATTTGATAAAAGCCACCTTGGTCTGTTGTCCACCGGAAAAGCTGCCAATGGGACGTTTCAAATCATCCAAAGCAAATCCAAACTGCTGGAACATAACCTCCATATCCCGTCGCCAGGTATATCCCCGGAGGGCCTCCATTCTTTTTTGTAATGCATCATATTCATTCATTAGCTGACGGTTCTCAGGTTCCCGGGCAAGTTGCTGCTCAACCTCTGCCATTCTGGCTTCACAGGCAAATACCGCAGAAAAGGTGTTTTTGATTTCTTCCTCCACCGCCACCTCTCCGTCGGGGAAACTGATTTGCCGCAGGAATCCGATTTCCTGCTTCCCGGCCATGACAATACCGCATTCTTCATCACTATCCGGATTGTTCATCTTTATATCCCCGGCTATGAGCTTTAAAAGAGTGGTCTTGCCACAACCGTTTCTACCCACAATGGCAATTTTCTCCTTATCGTGAACCTCAAAGTTCACATCCTCTAATATCGTATCTGCTGCATATTGTACTAACGCATGCTTAATCTGATATCTCATTCTCTCTTACCTATCTTTCAATATAAAAACATTTTATCTTGATAACAAATATCAATGAACACATTTTCCAATAAACCACAGTTATTTTACATGATATCCACAGAAAATACTACCGCAAGTATTTTTTTACCCAAAAACGCCCTTCCCAAAGGAAGAGCGTTTCCTGTCATCTTATATTTGAAAGTCCATTTTCCTACTAAGCATTATTGCTATTTCTGGCTGTGATAATCCAGGGTGCCGGCTCCTGCTTGAAGGTATTCTTACTGCTCAGCTTGGCAACGGATACCTGAATGGTATTAATATCCATAAAGCCCAATCCCTGTAAAATATCTGTCATTCCTGCTGCCACCTTGAAATCCAGGGTATAAATTACCACATTAATATCAGGATTTACGCCGGTCAGATATGCCAGCTCCTGTTCTGCACTGGCGGATGCCACTAAAAATGCCAGTGAAGGAACCGGACAATCCTTCATACTGTCTGCATTTACATGATCAATGATTTTTACATTATGTAAATCAAAATGTGCCACATTATCTGCCAGTGTAGCACGGTCCTGATGACTATACTCTACCGCTGTAACAGAGCCTTCAGGAGCCATCAGAGCTGCTTCAATAGCAATGCTGGCACCACCAATGACTACAATATCATCCTGAGGATCTACTCGCATCTTATTCAATATAATAGCACGGATTTCGCTGCCCACATACTGAATGGAACCACGCTGGAACATTTCATTACTAAGACCAATCTTGGCAGTATTGCGGGCATTGGGATTGATAATCAGCATGCCTGCGGAGGCATTGATGCCACGATCAATCATATCCTTTACCTTCTGGTGCAGAATCTCACCGGAAGGATCAGAGCCTTCATTGTACCATACATCACATTCTCCCAAGCCGGCATTCCACAGACGATAGAAAATATCGTCAATACCTGCGTTGGTGAATACCATGGTAGTCTTGTGTGCTTCCACGGTGGGGATAATATTCTTGTTCTTTTTGGTAATGTCAATAATCTTCACATGCTCCAGATCCAGAGTGGTATTTTTGGCAAAATACTGCAACCAGGATAAAATCACTTCATTGGTAAAAATCTGCTGTTCCATGGTAAAGCCCCCTTGATGTAATGTATTTGCGTCGCTTATATCTTACGCTGATTCCATTATATCATCTTCCCGTCTATTTGTAAAAACACTTGATAAACTTTTACTCCTTTGTCTCGGCTGAATCCGTCTCGAAACAAATCAGTTCTTCCGGCAACAGCGACACAATCATCTTCTCCAGTTGGTCAGGCTGAATGGGTTTTGCCAGAAATTCTTTGAAACCTTCCTGCAAATACATTTCCCTGGCACCTTGTATTGCATTGGCCGTAAGTGCAATAACCGGTGTATCGGCTGAAAGATTTTCCTTCATTTCTTTCATATGATGCAATGTCTCAATACCATCCATCTGGGGCATCATATGGTCCAGGAAAATCAAATCATAATGCTGCTTGCCCACCAGTTCAAGGCACGCACTGCCACTGTCCGCTTCCTCTATTTTTACCCGGGTACGTTTTAACAAACCGGTAAATACCTTACGGTTCATAGCATTGTCATCAACCACCAGTATATGTGCCTTAGGTGCAGTAAAAGATTCTCTATAACGATATTCGGGAGACCGATGCTTTATACGCTCTTCCAGTTCTCCCATTGGTTCACTGTTTACTATCCACTGCTTCAGCCGGAAGGAAAAACAGGAGCCTTTGCCATATTCACTTTTTACCCGCAAATCACTATCCATTAATTTCAATAATTGTCTGGAAATACTGATTCCCAAACCGGTTCCTTCAATATTGCGGTTCCGCTCTTCTTCAATCCGTTCAAAACGTGTAAATAATTTTGCAATATCTTCCTGCTTAATACCGATTCCTGTATCTTCTATGGCGAAATGTAAATTCACTTCATCCTCCACCACATCTCCGGTAACCTTTAATCCAATGCTTCCCTCCTTGGTATATTTCACAGCATTGCTTAAAAGATTTACCAATACCTGTCGGATTCTCACTTCATCTCCCAATAAACGATGGGGAATTGCAGAATCTACAGAGACCTTCATCTCCAGCCCTTTATTTTCGGCCTTCATCACTATCATATTGATTGCGTCCTGTATCATACTACTGAAATCATACTCTACCGGAATAATCTCCATCCTACCGGACTCGATTTTGGAGAAATCCAATATATCATTTACCAGGGATAAAAGGGTCTGTCCGGCATTTTGAATATTTATTGCATATTCCTTTACATTTTCCTCGGTGCTTTCCCTTAAAATCATAGCATCCATTCCCAGTACCGCATTAATGGGGGTACGTATTTCATGGGACATGTTTGCCAGAAATTTTCCCTTTGCTTCATTGGATAAAACAGCTTGTTGCTTTTCCTTTTCCGTATTTAATACATCCTTCATGGTATTCACAAATGCATTCGCCAATACTACCACCAAGCCGATTGCAATAAACGAGCCACTAAACTGATTGGTCCATTTGAAATATATTACCAGCTGTACCACCGCCATTGCAGGTACCATGGCAATACTCAGTGCAACCAATTTGTATTGTTTTACATATCCTGTAAAACAATCCCTTATCATAGTAAATATCAACAGGGAAATGGAAATCAAACAGAAAACTGCCATATATTTAATACTGTCTGTGAAATCTACCACATTGCATATATGCAGTAGGGTCCATACTACAAAATCCGCTAAATCAAGTACAATGGATATATAATATACTTTCTCATACCGGCCTTGCTGTACGCTATTCATATAAATCATGAATGGTATGGGCAATAACATGACCATAAAGAAAGCCATGTCACTGATTACGGACAGACTGGGGAACAGTACCTGACGGAAAACAGAATTGGCCAGTATCCAAACAGCTGCCAGAAGTACAGCCCAGCCCAGATATTCCATATCCACATTCTTTTTGTAACATATTTTTAAGGCAATACTGATTACAATACTGGCAACACTTAAAATAATCATAAAGAAGGAAATCATAAGCTCTGCACCGTATCGTCTAAAAAATTGCCCCCAGATATCCCATTTTTCTCCGAAGTAAATCTCATGAAATACACCGCTATAGGAAGAATCGGAACAGATTTCCATTCGGATTGTTTTACCTGCATCTGCCGAATCCAACTCCACAAAAATCCATGCCACAGCACTTAATTTACCGAACAAGCGGGTATCCTTGGTACTATATTCCTGACGTAATTTACCATCCACATACACCTGCATCTCCTGCTTGGAGCTACGGATGCACAAATAGATATTATCCTCCACGTCATACGGAACCGTATTTTCCACAACAATTAATTCATTGCGTTCTGCTCCGCATTTCCCGGGAATCTCTATCTGTTCTCTGGTTCCGTCATTTTTTATCCATACCCAGCCCTCAGAAAAGGTAGTGTAAGCACTCTTTTCCCTATTTTCCAAAGGCATAAGCATCTGTCCCAAAATCAAGTATAAAAATACCCCTGCTACAAAAACAAGAAAAATTGCTTTCACCAGTTTTGTCAGTTTTGAATTACTTGATGTCCTCATTTGTCCTCCACATAAGAGTCATACGCTAATTTCCTCTTATCCTATATCCAATCAAAATCTCCGCCGGTCAAAGCCAGACTCAGCAAACCGTCCATCCGTTCTACTTCATCTCCCTCTACTACCTTTACCAGCACAGCCTTCTCCTCCACCTGTGGCATCTCATCATCGGGTCCAATCTCCATGTCTACTTCCTCGCCGCAATAGGGACATACGATTCTGGGTGCTATCCGCAAATCCAGGAAACGCATTTCACAATCTTCACACTCATAATATCCGCACACCTGGGTGCCATCGGGTACAAAATACATTTCTCATCCTCCGCTCATTACTTACCATTCCCTCAGTTGATACTCTTTATCTTCATCGATAATCTGTAACATAATTTCTGCATATTCCGGGTCAAACTGTGTGCCCCTTCCCCGTTCTATCTCTTCACGGATATGTGCCTGAGGCAGTACATCACGGTAACTTCTTTTAGAACTCATGGTATCGTAAGCGTCTGCCACCCCTATAATCCTTGCCACCCGGGGAATCTGATTTCCGGCTAAACCATCCGGATAACCGGTTCCGTCATAACGCTCATGATGCCATCTGGCTCCGTAGGTAATTCCCGGCACTTCAGACATCTTTTCTAATATTTCCGCGCCAATTTCCGGATGCTTTTTAATCACGGCATATTCTGCATCCGTAAGGGCGGTGGGCTTATTGATGATTTCATCCGGTATACCAATTTTGCCAATATCATGCAACAATCCAATGTAATAGATATCCTCCTGCTCGTTGGGCGTTAAATCACTTCTTTCCGCAATCATTCTGGAGTACTCTGCCACTCTTACAGAATGTCCGTTGGTATACTTATCCTTGGCGTCGATGGTACCTGCAAGAGTCTCCATTACCTGTATTGTTAGCCTGTTCAACTGCCGGCTACGTTTATTTAAGGTTATGGTTTTCTTTTCTACCTCTGTCTGCAGCTCTTTCTGCAGCCTACTCAGTTCTAAGGTACGATTAATTCTTTGTAGCATAATTTCCGCTACAAAAGGTTTGGTAATAAAATCCACTGCTCCCAGCTGAAAACATTTTATTTCCGTTGTATGTTCATTATCTGCTGTCAAACATATAATGGGGATGTCCTTTAGCTGGGGCTTTTCCCTAATCAGCTCCAAAAAAGTAAAGCCATCCATCTCAGGCATCCGTATATCCAACAGAATTAAGTCAACCGACTCCGCTTCTAAATACTCAAAAGCTGCCCTTCCTGAGTTCTTTCCAGTGACCTGAAATTTTTGTGATAAAATCTTCTTTGCCACAAACAGATTCATGTCATCATCATCAATTACCAAAATGTGGTTCAGAGCCGCTTTCTCCGCCTCAGGTGCCGGATTTGGTTTCAGGCAATGAGAAATAGCATTCTTTAACTTGGCACCGGTAAGAGGCAGCTCCAAACAGCCGGAAAAGCCTGCATTCAGATAGTTATGCCTTGCAACACCGCCATTTCCTTCCGTCAGAATTATCACCGGCGTATCATCACACAAATGGGTATTGTGAATCCTGCCAAGTGCGGTTACACCATCTTCCTTTGCCAGCATAAAATCAATAAAGATTATATCGTACTTATTGCACTGAAGCTTTTGCACCGCTTCCTCACTATCCGATACTTCATCGCACACAATCTGAAGCTCCCGGAGCAATTCTCCCATAAGATAATTGTCATGGCCATTGTCGTTCAAAGAAAGTGCTTTCATCCCTTGGAAATTTATGCTATCACTTATCATTCGTCCATTCCTTTCTCTTTCAGGTATTCCTTTCCTCTACTAATCACTTCTGCATACAGTTCCATTGTCTTAGCATGATTTTCCTTAATAAAGGATAGGTTTGTCTCTACCTCTTCCCCTGCCCGGACGGCTTTTCCTGCCATTTCTAATTCCAGACATCGTTCGGACAACGTCTTTCCACCAATATTCAAGGAATTCGATTTCAGGGAATGAACCAGTATCGTGTACCTTTCCCAATCCATCTCCCGGAAACAGTGCTGTAATTCCTCACATTTCTCCTCGAACTGTTGACAATACATATCCAGTATCTCATTGTAAATTTCTTCGCTGTCACCACAATAAGTCATACCCAGGCTAAAATCAATCAGCGGCAGACTTTCTTCCCCGGCTTCTTCGGTAAGCTTTTTTTGCAGATATTTTTTCAGCTTTTCTTCCAACTCTTTTCCTCCAATGGGCTTACTCATATAATCCGTAAATCCTTCCGCCAGATACTTCTCCCTTGCACCGGAAACAGCATTTGCTGTTAGTGCAATCACAGGCTTATCCATATTTTTATTTCCAGCCATTTGCTTAGAACGTTTCAAGGTCTCCACACCGCTCATTTCCTGCATCATATCATCCAACAAAATCAAATCAAAATTTTGCCGGCACATCAACTCCAACGCCTCTGCTCCGCTCATACAGGAAGTAATCTGAATCTGCGTCTTTTTCAGCAAATTACGCACCACTGCCAGGTTCATCCTGTTATCATCTACTACCAAAACAGAAGCATCCGGCGCTACAAAACTATTTTCATAGTGGTGTTCATGTCCTGCTGCCTTACGGTAATTTTGCCGGAAATTGCCAATACGACCATCACCAGAAATATCCTGTAATACCTGTAATTTGAAAACGGAACCTTCCCCATAAACACTCTCTACGGTAATTTCACCACCCATCATATTCACCAGATTGTGTGTAATTGCCAGTCCTAAGCCGGTACCCTCAATATTGCGGTTCGTATTCAAATCCAGTCTCTGGAAGCCGTCAAAGAGATGGGATATATCCTCTTTTCGGATGCCTATTCCGGTATCCTCTACAGCAATTTTCAACAATACCTTGCTTTCATCCTTTTCTCTTTCTCCGGTGACTTTTATTTTCACCCTGCCTTCATGGGTATACTTCACTGCATTGTTTAACAAATT
>JAFUKS010000067.1 GCA_017473445.1 Lachnospiraceae bacterium | reverse complement strand
CATAAGGAGATTGCTATAATTCCGCTTTTTGACAATTTACAGGAAGCTTATCGGAATTGTACACTGGTAAATAGTGTGTTTAAGCTGGGAATCACAATAAAAACAGCAACGGAATTGTGGTCAGGAACTGACAATGATGTAAAATTTTCCATCTATATGAGAAATCATAGTACCAAAGAAGTGGTATTGGATAAGTCATGGTACAATGATTTTGAAAACGGAGATTTGGATACTTACTATATAACCCTGGATAAACCCATACGATTAGAGGAAATTGAAGGTTTTGGTATTCGTAAAAATGGAAGTGATGATTGGAAAATTGCATTATTGATTGTATTTGATGCGGAAACAAGTCATTGTCTTTGCAGAGCAGAAGTAAACGATTGGGTTGATTCGGAAGGATATAAGTTCCCTGTTTTTGATATCTCCCAAATTCAAGACATTGATGAAATAAGGGAGGAAGATATTATTCAGCGTACCCTGGTGATTATAAAGACAAAGAAAACGAGCTGGGGAGGAACGAATGATGATGTTTATCTTGGAATTAACTGCGTAGATGCTAATGGTAATTTAATTCTTGAAAAGCATGAATTGAATACTTCCTGGCACGATGATTTTGAACAAGGGGATACAGATACTTTTATTGTGCGGTTGGATCAAGCTGTAAAAAGGAAGAACATTGTATCTTTTGACTTGTACAAAAAGGGTGAGGACGACTGGTGCATAGAATATTTCTCGGTTCATGATTTGGATAGTATGTATCACTTCGGAACAGCAGATGGAAAATGGTTCAGAACGGAGATTGATAAAATTACCATAACCGCAAAGAGATAAATGAATTGTAAAGGAATGTGGACTATTCATTTTCGGAACTGCCATAAAGCAAAAATAAGCTTGGTATGGTTATGCTCTGATTGGAATTATTATGAGTATATACCGATATAAGGATGTGTATCCTCAAAATTTTAAGAGGTCTCACATTTCCTTAAAGAAATACGATAAAAATAATAGAATAGATATTTAGAGAAAGAAGATATATGTTCCCTTGGGCATCAGTCATTAAGTTGACTGATGCCCATTTTATTTGGTCTGATAAACGCAAGTTAAATGCTTGGTTTTGCAACTCACCCCATCTCACATGCACCTTACCTTCCGGCCTATTGTTTTCTTTTTTATTTCTGCTATGATGCAATTACACAAAGAAAAAGACGAGGTGCGATATGAACAGTATTGAAATACAGAACCTGACAAAAAGCTATGGTGAGCATATGGCAGTGGACCATGTTTCTTTTCAAGTAAAGAGAGGAAGCTTGTTCGGTTTCCTGGGAATAAACGGTGCAGGTAAGACTACCGTAATTAATATGCTAGCTACTTTGCTAAAGCCTGATGAGGGAGAAGTAAAAATATGTGGTTATGAGCTGGGCAAGGAAGATACAGAGATTCGCAAAAAAATCGGAATTGTGTATCAACAGAACTGTTTGGACGATTTGCTCAGTGTGCAGGAGAATTTAATTTGCCGTGGCGTACTGCATGGCATTTCTAAGAAAGAAGCCCTAAAGCAGTGCAAGAAATTAACGGAAACCTTAAAACTGGAGGAAATAATAAAGCAAAAGTACAAGACCCTGTCCGGCGGTCAGAAACGAAGATGCGAAATTGCGGCGGCACTGATGCATGCTCCGGAGATTTTATTTTTGGATGAGCCTACCACAGGACTGGACCCGGCCACCCGAATTGATGTCTGGAATATAGTGGAGCAGCTCCAAAAGGAGAAGAAGATGACCGTATTTTTGACCACCCATTATATGGAAGAGGCAGCCAAGGCGGATAATATTATCATCATAGACCATGGAAAAATCATTACCGGCGGAACTCCCTTTGAACTGAAGGAGCAGTATGCAAAGGACAAATTAAAGCTTTATTACAAGGATAAATGTGTCAATTTATCCATTGATTCCACTCTGGATGCAATTCCTCTGATTCAAAAGTATGCGGCGGAAATTGAAGGCTTTGAAGTGATTCAGGGTAACATGGATGATGTGTTTGTAAATGTGGTAGGAAAAGAAGCGGAGCAATAAGGAGTGTGTAGCAATGGAACAGTTTATGATATTAACATCCAGAAATAGTAAAGTGTATTTTCGTGACAGAGGAGCAATATTCTTTTCTCTTTTGTCCGCATTGATAGTGATTGGGCTGATGGTTTTCTTTTTGGGAGATATGAATATTGACGGTGTGGTGGAATTACTTGACACTTATGCACACAACGGACATGAAGAGAATCAGAAAAATGCAGAGCTTTTGGTATTGGCATGGACCTGTGCAGGGCTGTTGTCTATTAACGCAGTAACCGTCAGCCTGGCGGTCTATTCCATAATGATTAAGGACCGGGTGAACGGAACACTGAATGCAATCTTTACAGCCCCTATCAGCCGTTTGAAAATTACTTTAAGCTACATTGCATCTGCATGGATTGCGGCAGTAATTATGTGTACCTTGACTTTGGGAATCACGGAAGTATATGGGATTCTAAGTGGTATGGAAGCTTACACTTGGGCAGAGCATATGATATTATTTGCCATGATTATGATAAATTCCTTTGTGTATGCAGCACTTATGTATCCTTTGGCAATGCTTGCCAAAACAGAAGGTGCCTGGAGCGGTTTTGGCACTGTAATCGGTACTTTGGTGGGATTCCTGGGCGGAATCTACATCCCCATTGGTTCCCTGGCGGATAGTATATCCGGCCTAATGAAGTGTACCCCCATTATTTATGGAACCTCCATGTTCCGCAAGGTGATGACAAAGTCTATTATGGAGACTACCTTTGTGGGAGCACCCGGTGAAGTTGTGGAGATGTATCGTGAGATTATGGGCATTGAATTGACGGTGGCAGATTATACATTAAAGTTAAGGGACGAATGGCTTATTTTATTAGCATGTGGTATAATTTTTCTTGTAATTGGTATGTGCATGTTAAAATACCAAAAAAAGACGGACCGATAAAAGAGGGATAGAATGAAAATAACAATTGAAGCACCCAAGCAGGGGGAAGAGGACGAGATTATTGTACGCTGTGCCTCCTTGGATGAAAGGCTGTTAAAGCTGATTCAGGCATTACGGGCAGAGGATAAGCTGACGGGATATCTGGAAGATAAAATTGTAAAGCTGTCTTTAAAAGAAATCTATTATTTTGAAGCAGTTGATAACAAGGTTTTTTCTTATACTGCCAAGGAAACCTACGAAATACATAAAAAACTCTACGAAATTGAGCAGGAATTTGAACATACGGATTTCCTCAGAATATCCAAATCCGTCATTGTGAATGTTTCCAAAATCGCTTATGTAAAGCCCATTTTTAATGGCCGTTTTGAGGCGAAGCTGAAGAATGATGAAAAAGTAATTGTTTCCCGCCAGTATGTAACCGAATTAAAGAAAAAACTGGGAATATAGGAGGACGAAATGAAAACGCTTGGAAATTTTATAAAATGGTTTCTCTATATTACGGTAGGGATTTTGATTGTGTGCGGAATTAATTATAAGCTTGCGGGTGTGGAATCAGTGCCGGTGGATTTATTTGGAATGATTTTATTATCAGCCTTTGCTACCACCCTTATAACTGTTATTATACTGCCCAAGGAAGAGGATGGAAAGCTGCGCTCCGGTGTGAAATTTTTATTACATTACATAATGTTATGTGTGATTATGTGTTTCTTGGGATGCTGGTTTGGTTGGATGCACTTTGAAGCAGCAGGAGTTGCTATGATGGCCATAGATGTGGCACTTGTTTATTTGTTTTCCTTTCTTGCCCATTATATAATTGATATCAGACAGGCAGATGCCATAAACAAGGTTTTACAAGAAAAATACGGTGATGAGGAAGTATAAAAGAGAATATGGCGGCGTCTGTGGCTGCAGGATTTCTTGACAAATTTGTCTTATATGATATAATCACCTTAGGTTTGTGTGTGATATACGTTATGAACGACGCCGCAAATAATGCCAGTGATGGCATTATTTGTGGTTTTTTTATTTTCCGGAACACAAATCAATAGAGAAATAAGGAGGACAGTTATGGAATACAGTACGAAAATTTCAGAAAGAATGTGGAACCTGCCGGACAAGGGAGAACTGGAAGCACAGCGGGAGGAATCCTTCATTGATGACATTATTCAAAAATCTCATATTGAAAGAGAATTGCTCCAAAATCTGGAGGGTGTCCGCACTGCTTTTGATGGAGGAGCGGGAAGTGGCAGATTCTCTATTTTGCTGGCCAAAAGGGGCATTCATGTGACGCACTTTGATATTTCCCAGCCCATGATTGATAAGGCAAAGGAATTGGCAGCAAAGGAAGGCGTTCTTGAGCAAATCACCTTCGTGAAAGGTGCTTTGGAGGATTTATCTGCCTATGAGGACCGTTCCTTTGATTTGGTAATGTCCTTTGACGCACCCATTTCATATACCTATCCGAAGCAGGAAGAGGTGATAAAGAATCTGGTGCGAATAGCAGGCAAAAAAATTATTATCAGCGTGTCCAGCCGTTTGGGAGCACTGCCTTATTTGGCGAACCCTTTACAAAAAAATCAATTCATTCTGGATAAAAACAGCACTGACGGATGGATTCAGTGGTGTCTTAACAATAGGGATAGTATGATTGAGTCTTTCCGCTTTAATCCGGATGCCTGCAACAATACCCTTGCCACCGGATTTATGGGGGATGTGGAGGAGACAAAAGCGGCTTATGACAGAGGGGAAACACCCTGGTGCATTACCTACCATTTTATGCCGGAGGAGTTGCAGAAGATTCTGCAGAATAACGGCGTGAAGAACGTGGAACTGGCAGGCCCGGGAGCCTTTGCCCGGACCATGCCCAACGAATTACTGGTGAAGATTATGCATGATCCGAAACAAAAAGAGGAGTTCCTGGAGTTTTGCCATACCTACGACAGCAACCCTTACGTATGCGGTATGGGAAAAGACAATTTGCTGGCAAAGGGAGATATTATGTAAGGCAAATAGTGATAGTCCCATCTTTTCCTTGACAATCATTGGGTTTCCGATATAATGAACTTAATAACATAGGAAAAGCGAAGACGGAAAGAGTAGTTTGTTGGATGCATCCAGAGAGAAGGGTATTGATTGGTGGAAGCCCTTTATGACGGAAAATAGATGAAAACCATTCCAGAGCTGTAGTGCTGAAGAGATTCTTTTGTAAGCATTACCGTAGGCCTGCGTTAAAGGATAGGATTTGTTGGAATCTGAAGTGAAAAGTTAAGGTGGAACCGTGCGATTACTGCACCCTTAAATATGCATGAGCAATGCGTATTTATGGGTGCTTTTCTTATGTTATCGAAACTATCATGTTGCTGCATGCAGGGAGCATGCAAGGAAAGGAGACGTAAGATATGAAAGTAATTGAGAGAAACGGACAAATCAAAGAAGGAAGCTTTGAGGAGCAGTGGGTACAGGAGGCTTTCTGGCATACCTCAGCCCATGTATTGGCCCAGGCAGTGAAGAGACTGTATCCTGATACGAAATGTGCCATCGGTCCTGCCATTGAAAAGGGATTTTATTATGATTTTGAATTTTCATTTCCTTTTAATGAGGAGTATTTGGCTCTGATAGAAGAGGAGATGCACAAAATCATAAAGGAAGCTTTATCCTTACAGGTGTTTAAAAAGGATAGGACAGAGGCCATTGCCTATATGCAGGAGAGGAAGGAAAGCTACAAGCTGGAAATGATTGAGAGTCTTCCTGATAGCGAAGCTATTTCTTTCTATGAACAGGGAGAGTATGCGGAATTTTGTGCCGGCCCCCATATATCCAATACCTGCCATATCAAGGCATTTAAGTTGTTATCCGTTGCAGGAGCCTACTGGCGGGGAGATGAGAAAAATAAGATGCTTACCAGAATCTATGGTATTTCCTTCCCCAAGGCTTCCCTACTGGAGGAATATCTGCATATGATAGAGGAGGCCAAGCTGCGGGACCACAGAAAGCTTGGTAAAGAATTGGGCCTGTTTACGATTTTTGAGCAGGGCCCCGGCTTGCCGGTATTTTTGCCTAAGGGAATGATTTTAAAGAATCTGCTGATTGATTATTGGAGAGGAATTCACCGTAGGGAAGGTTATATGGAAATTTCCACGCCGCTGATGTTGGACCGAAGCCTTTGGGAAACCTCAGGTCATTGGGAGCATTATAGGGATATTATGTACGCGCTGAAGGTGGATGGGGTCGACTATGCCATCAAACCCATGAGCTGCCCCGGTGGGATGCTGGTATATCAATCCCAGCCCAGATCGTATAAAGAGCTCCCCATGCGTTTGGGAGAATTGGGACTGGTTCACCGTAATGAAAAATCCGGTACCCTCCACGGCCTGATGCGTGTACGGGCCTTTACCCAGGATGATGCCCATATTTTTATGACACAAGAGCAGATTATCAGTGAGATTCAGAATGTGGCAAGGCTGATTGATGAGGTATATTCCAGATTTGGATTTGATTATTCTGTGGAGGTGTCCACCAGACCGGAAAACAGTATTGGTAGTGACGAGGAGTGGGAACTGGCAACGGAGGCTCTGAAAAATGCAATGGATGCCATTGGGGTACCCTATACTATTAATGAAGGAGACGGTGCATTCTATGGTCCTAAGCTGGATTTCCATTTAAAGGATTCCATAGGCAGAACCTGGCAGTGCGGAACCATTCAATTGGATTTCCAGCTGCCCCAGCGATTCAATATAGAATATATAGGTCCTGACGGAGAGCCCCATCGCCCTATTATGATTCATCGTGTGCTGTTTGGCTCCATAGAGCGGTTTATTGGTATCCTGATTGAGCACTATGGGGGAAAATTCCCCTTATGGCTTTCCCCCGTCCAGGTAAAGCTTTTACCCATTGGAGAGCGTTTCATAGACTACGCCAAGGAAGTGGCTGCCGGTTTGGAAGCGAAAGGCATCCGGTGTGAAATTGATTTCCGGGCAGAAAAAATCGGTTATAAGATCCGGGAAGCCCAGCTGGATAAGGTGCCCTACATGCTGATTATTGGTCAGAAGGAAGCGGATGCAGGAGAAATTTCTGTGCGCAGCCGTGAAAAGGGTGATATGGGAAGCCTGAGCATACCTCAATTTGGGGAACTTTTGGCGGAAGAAATGAGCAAATAAATGAATAAAATGATTTGTATATCCAATTTACTAAAAACTCTTTTAGAATGGATGGAATTGTGTTACAATTGATGCAAGTGCAGGATAACCCATGAGAAAAGTTTCATGGGTTATTCTTTCAAAGGAGACATGCAGATGAAGGAACAACTGACGGAAGCGCTCAAGCAGGCGGAAATAGCATTTAACAAGATGTATTCGGAAACTTATTCCGGTGTATATAACGATATAGGGATATGTGTAAAGCAACAAGAAGAGACAAAGAAGATAATGCAGGTTGTCTATGTGGAAGCATATAAATGCATTTCTGCTGACAAAAATGATGAAAATGTGGAAACCCTATTAAAGGGAATCGTAGAGTGCCAAGTAGAGAGTCATTCTAAAAAGCAGGAAGATATGCAGGAAGAAAAAGCAACTTCAGAAGACGCAGCTCCGGTGGAACTGACGGTAGAAGAGGCGCAGGAAATTTATAATGTCTGCTGCTTAGCGGTAGGACTTACGCCCACAGACATTTTGTCATCGGAGGAAGAAGGTACTTTAACGGTTGCAAAGAAGAATGAAAAGTCTATAAAGGAAAAGGTAAAAGAGAAGGCTAAGAAGGTTGTAAAAGATGAGATAGAAGGTGCCGTTACGGAGGAAGTGAAAAAGGGTGTCAAGAAAGTAGTAGGCGGAGCGGTGAAAGGTGCTGCCACTGAGGAAGCGGGACAAGTTGTCGGTTTGATTGCAAAATTAGCGGCGTTAAGTACCCGGATGAAGGTGGTGGTAATGGCCGGTGCTCTGGCTACGTCAGCAGTAACGGTAGGAGTTGTGGGGGCGGTAGTTCAAAATAACCATACAGATGAGTCTGCCGGGTATGTATCTCAGGAGAATACGGACGTATTGGATAGCTATAATGTATCGGATTGTTTGGGACTTTATTATTTTGAAGAGGGATATGATTATAGCGGACCTGCTTTACTACATCCTACAAAAATTTCCAGGGATACCTATGTATTTTATGCAAAGGATATTGAAAAGTATTTTTCAGATGGTGATTATGCAGCCTTTTCAGTCCGGGAAAATATGCCGGAGGAACTGGCAGTAGCCTATTTTTCTTACGGAGTTGCTGCTGGGGAATACATTCCGGCATGGAGTGATGAGAGAACCAATGCAGTACCTATTACGGACACCTGTGACATCATTGTTACTGTTTCTTTAAAAGAAGATGTGGAGAATGTACGTAGAAATATATATTACTGATGATGGTTGGAAAAATGTTTAAAACATTTTACAATATTGTTTAGTAGGGTTGCAAAAATTATAATAATGGAGGGTATGTATGGCAAAAACAGCACAGGACATCATGAAATTGATTCAGGAACAGGATATCAAAATGGTCGATTTTAAAATCGTCGATATCAACGGACAGTTCCGGCATGTGACCATTCCCGCATCCCAATTTAATGAGGATACGATGAAGAATGGTATTGGCTTTGACGCTTCTAATTATGGGTATGCAGTGGTAGAAAAAAGTGATATGGTATTTATCCCTGATTTGGATACTGCAATTATCGACCCTTATTGCGAGGTGTCTACGTTATCTATTACCGGTAATGCAATGATTATTGATTATCCGGAAAACCGTCCTCTGGATCAGTATCCCAGAAATATTGTGTTGGCGGCAGAGCAGTATATGAAGGATAGCGGTATAGCAGATACCATGCTGATTTTACCGGAATTTGAATTCCATATGTTTGATCAGGTCGGATGGTCTGTGCAGCCCAATGCAATCGGCGTATCCGTGGATGCAGACCAAGCATACTGGAACAGCGATTCCCAGGGGCAGGGCTGCGTGGTGGCACACCAGAAAAATTATCATATTGCAAAGCCCTTTGACCAGACCTATGAATGTCGTTCCGAGATGTGTCTGGAATTGGAAAAGATGGGTGTGCAAATTAAGTATCACCATCCCGAGGTAGGAGCAGCAGGTCAGTTTGAAATTGAACCTATGCTGGGACAGATGTCCAAGATGGCAGATGCTTCCATGATGATTAAATACGTGATTCATAATACAGCGTTGAAGTATGGCAAGGTAGCTACCTTTATGCCCAAGCCTGTATATGGTGAAGCGGGTAACGGCATGCATGTGCATATGCTGTTGTTAAAGGATGGAGAACCGGTATTTTCCGATGATGAAGGCTACTCCCATTTGAGTAAAGAAGCGCACTATTTTATGGGTGGCTTGTTGAAGCACATTGCATCCCTGTGTGCTTTGACCAATCCCAGCACCAATTCCTTTAAGAGACTGGTGCCCGGTTTTGAAGCTCCGGTTACTGTGGGATATGCGACCTCTAACCGTAGTGCGGTAATCCGTATTCCTGCCTATGCCAAGAGCCCCAAGCTGCGTCGTTTTGAAATTCGTAATCCGGATGCTACCTGTAATCCTTATCTGTGCTATGCGGCACTGTTGATGGCAGGTATTGATGGTATCAAAAATAAGATTGATCCCCATGAGAATGGCTGGGGCCCCTATGATGTGAATTTGTATTCTCTGTCCGAGGAAGAAAAGGCAAAGCTCACCTCCTTACCCACCCGTCTGGAGGATGCATTGGATGCTTTGGAGGCGGACCATGATTATCTTACTGCCGGAGGCGTATTCCCTGAGCATTTGATTAAAAACTTTATTGCCCTGAAGAGAAAGGAATGTATGCAGATGTCTGCCATTCCTCATCCTGCGGAGTTTGATAAGTACTTTAATTTATAATTGATGAAGCTTCTATGCATGAATCGACAAAAGCTTTCCCTTGGGGGAGAGCTTTTGTTTTATTGCTTGACAAGGCTGCTGTTTATTGTTAGATTATAGCTAGGTTATAGGACCATTTATTTACTTTTATCAGTGAGGATAATTTATGTTAAGCATTGTGAGAGAAGAGAATACTGCAAAATAAATATTGCAGGGGAAGGACTGCCATGCTTGGAGTCTGCCCTTTTGTCTGCCTTACATGATGCTGATATACTCGAATAGATAGATTCTTCGAACGTAGTGGAGCATACCTTAGGGTGTGCTTTTGTTATTATGAAACAAGAATCGGACCCGTGAAGTATTATGCCCTTTTGGCAGATATGACACGGGTTTTTTGTGATAATAAGTAAATGATTGGAGTGGAGAGTAAAATGACAAATACAGAAAGAAGTATAGAGTTTTATAAAATAAAAGAAATCTGGCAGGAAAATGCCCTTACGGAAAGTGCAAAGCAGAGAATTGCAAAGGCTGAGCCCTATCTGTCAGAGCGGGAGCTGATGGCCGCTTTACGGGAGACCACGGAGAGCCGACAGCTTTTGGAGAAATGCGGTAATCCGCCACTGGTATCCTTGACAGGAGTAGAGGAACTGCTACTGATTGCGTCCAAAGGAGAATGCTTAACAGCAGAGCAATTGGAGATGATAAAGGATGCGCTGGTGGCAGTAAGACGTATGATGGATTATCTGGAAAGAGGTAAGGGCTATGATATTTCTTTGGCTTACTATATGGAAAATTTGAACCCTTTGGAGGGATTGAAGCAGGACATCCATGAGGCTATCTGGGGCGGTGAAGTGTCTGATAGGGCTTCTGCACTTTTGCAGGAGATTAGAAGAGAGATTCAGAGAACGGAAGACCGGATGAGGGAAAAGGCAGAGCAGATAATGCGTGGCAATAAAGATTGTATGTCGGACAGCTTCAGTACTTTTCGGAACGGACATATTTGTATTCCCGTAAAGAAGGATTGTAAGTTTAAAATATCCGGCACTGTGATGGATAAGTCGGCCACGGGAAATACCTTATTTATAGAACCCGCTGCTGCTGCAAAATACTTTGAGGAGCTACAACAGCTGCACATGGATGAGGAGAATGAGGTGCGCAGAATCCTATATACATTGACAGTGGCTGTGGATGAGGCATCAGAAGTATTGGTTCAGAATATCCGCACCATAGAAAAACTGGACTTTGCCTTTTCCAAGGGAAAGCTGAGTATGGATTATGAGGGCGTTTTGCCGGTGATTACTCAGGAGCGGATGGTTCGTCTGGTGGAAGCCCGGCATCCCCTATTGGACCGGAATATCTGCGTTCCCTTGCAGTTTCATATGGGTGGGACACACCGGGGAATTGTGATTACCGGCCCCAATACCGGAGGAAAAACGGTAGCTATCAAAACAGTAGCACTTTGCTGTATGATGGGTCAGTGTGGTCTTCATGTGCCTTGCAAGGAAGCGGAGATTTGTATGTGCAGTAATTTTCTGTGCGATATCGGAGATGGACAGAATCTGTCAGAAAACCTGTCCACCTTCTCAGCCCATATTACCAATGTGCTGGAGATCTTACGCCAGGTGAATCAGGAGAGCCTGGTCATTATGGATGAACTGGGTTCCGGTACGGACCCCCAGGAAGGAATGGGTATTGCGGTGGCTATTTTGGAGGAATTGAAAAAAAGCGGAGCCCTATTTCTGGTAACCACTCATTACCCGGAGGTAAAGAATTACGCAGAGCAGACAGCGGGACTGCTCAATGCCAGAATGACCTTCGATGCAGAAAATTTGCAACCCTTATATCAAATGGTAATTGGAGAGGCAGGGGAAAGCTGTGCCCTTTATATTGCTAAGCGGCTGGGGATGCCGGGAGGTATGCTGCGTCGTGCCATGCTGGCGGCTTACGGTAAGGAACAGGAGGAACTATTGACAGATGTCCGTGAGACCATGCAAAAGAGTAGTACTGCACGTATCCGTAAACATACCCCATTAAAAGCCAAAAAAGAGATTTCCTTCAAACGGGGAGATAGTGTTATGATTTATCCGGATAAGAAAATTGGTATTGTTTCTCAGGAAGCCAATGCGAAGGGTGTGTTGCAGGTGCAGCTTCAGGGAAAGAAGATATGGATTAATTATAAACGGGTAAAGCTTCAAGTGGCTGCTACGGAGCTGTATCCGGAGGATTATGATTTTTCTATTATTTTTGATACTGCAGAGAACCGGAAACTGCGCCATGATATGGGTCGGAAGCATGTGGAAGGTGCAGAGATTCTTATAGCAAAAGAAGACATTTGAAAAATACTTATGAGTAAATAAGGATATGAGAAAACCGGAAATTACGTTTCGTAATCTCCGGTTTTCATCAATTATTTGTCTACTTTGAAGCGGAACACATTCCAGGAAATGGGCTTTACATTGCTGCTCAGCTTGCCGGCTGCAAAGGTGGCAGAGGGATTTACCACAGGAGAAATGGCATCGGGAGTCTCATAGGTATTGGCCTTTTCCAAATCATCTGTATACATCTCCAGATGTTCGATAAAGGTAAGTCCTTCAAAGCCGGATACATCCAATTCAATATCATTGGAATCCTGCCAGTTTCGGTTAATTACAAAGATGCTCAGTTCTCCGGCTTCCTTGTCATAGGCAGCAGCCGTATCGATGAAATCTACCTTTTCCTGCTCGTAATATTGGTTGGTATCATCCACAATATAGCTGGGGATATCGTAAGTATCACAGTCCACCTGGGTGCGCAGGGAGGTACCCCGGCCGTAGCGCATCAGATGGGTATAGGGATGGGCGGAGGCAGTACTCCATACATGCTCTCTGTCGGTAGATGCCAATACATGTAAGCCTCCGGTCATACAAGCAATCTTTACACGGTCCGCGTGACGGATAAAGGTCAGTAAGGTGGAGGCGTTGGCAAGAGCCTGCAGCATATCACTGCCCAGACGGAAGGGACGCTCCGGCATGTTGTTAGGATCATACTGGATAAATTCGCGGTTAGGATCAAAGTTATAATGGGTCTTGTAATGTAAATATTCTCCCCGTCCGTAATGCAGCTCTCCCGCAGGACGCATGATAGTTGCATACTCATCAAAGGAAATCATCATTTTTTTGGGAGATTTCAATTTCGCTGCCACATAATCGCAGATGGCGATTTCTGTATTGATGTAATCTTCAAAATAGCGGGAAGCGCCCAGATAGGTGGGCAGGTCATCCTGCAACACAGACTGATAGTGGTGCATGGAAATATAATCCACCGTATGATAGCATTCTTGTAGGGCAGTTAAGTCCCATTCAGGGTAATGCAGCATATTAGGGGAGCAGGATACACATGCCACCGTCTCAATACGAGGGTCCACCCATTTCATCAGCTTAGAGGTCTCATTGGCTAACAGACCGTATCCTCTGGGGTCATTCAAAAAAGAACCAATCTGCCAGTAGCCGTCCACTTCGTTGCCCAGATACCAGATTTTTACATTATAAGGGTCCTCGTGGCCATATTCCTTTCGCAAATCGGACCAGTAAGAGCCACCCTTATGATTAGTATATTCAACGATTTTCACTGCATCATTGATATCGCCGGTACACAGATTGATGGTATAGAGTGGCTCGGTATCAGTCAACTCAGACCATTGCAAATATTCGTCGTGCCCTACTTCATTGGTATAGTATTGATGCCAGGATAAATCCAAACGGGTCTTTCTCTGTTCCTTAGGACCGATGGAATCCTTCCAGTCCCAGCCGGATACAAAATTACCACCGGGCAGACGGACTGCCGGTACGCCGGAAGCCTTTACGGCATCAATAAAATCGTGACGCAGTCCCTTTTCGTCAGCTGTGGGGTGCTTGGGATTATACATGCTTCCGTTTACCATATTGCCGATGGGCTCCAGGAATGCGGAATAAATACGGGGTGATATCTGGCCTATTTCATAGGCGGGATGAATGGTTACTTTTGCTTTCTTTGGCATTGCTTTCCCTCCATAGTGAATCGTTTTACCTTCAGAGTAGATTATACCAAGTTTATGCACTTTGTGCAATTCCTGGTCAAAAGAAAGAGAAACTTCGGCGGTTGAACGATAGGAAAACATTCGGGATGGTGGTACGCTGAAGGTGAGAGGAGGATTACTACATGAAAATATTAGTTTTAGGCGGAACAAGATTTTTTGGTATTCACATGGTAAGAGAACTGCTGACCCAGGGGCATGATGTGACCATTGCTACCCGGCAGCAGGCGAAGGATGAGTTTGGTGACCGGGTTCATCGGATTGTGTTGGAAAGAACCAATCCTGTATCTATGAAGGAGGCCTTTCTGGGGATGCATTTTGATGTGGTCTATGATAAGATTGCATACTGTTCCAATGATATTAAGTATGCTATGGAGGCTATTTCCTGTGATAAGTATATTCACATGTCCAGCACTTCTGTATATGAGCCGAAAGGAATGGACACCAAGGAAGATGATTTTGACGGAAGAATACGGGAATTGGTATGGTGTGACAGATTTGATTTTTCTTATGAGGAAATTAAGCGACAGGCAGAAAGTGCTTTGTGGCAGGCATATCCTGATAGAAAATGGGTGGCAGTGCGCTATCCCTTTGCAATCGGAGAGGATGATTATACAGAACGACTAAAATTTTATGTGGAGCATACCATGAAGGGAATTCCCATGCACATCGATAATGTGGATTATCAGATGGGATATATCCGTTCTGATGAAGCAGGTAAATTTATGGCATTTCTGTCAGATAAAGATATTACCGGTGCCATAAACGGTAGCAGTAGTGGGACAATCTCTCTGCAGGAAATTATTTCATATGTGGAAGGTAAGACCGGTGCAAAAGCCGTGCTTGCAAAGGATGGTGAAGAAGCACCTTATAATGGAGAACCGGAATATAGTATTAATACGGACAAGGCCCGGAAATTAGGATTTGTCTTTACAAATGTACGGGATTGGATATTTGAGCTGCTGGATTACTATATGGAATTAATCGCATCAGCAAATTAATCCAACCAGACAGTACACATCCCCCAAAGACTATGGTATAATGTACGCGGAGAGAAAACCAAGCGACTGCGTAGCAGGCATTTGGTTTTCTCCGCGATAACGAGCAAACCGTCCGCGTAGCGGACAGAGAGCGCGATAGCGCGGGTTTGCGAGTCTTACTGAAAACCAAGCGCGGCAGCGCGTAGCGGACAAAGAGCGCGGCAGCGCGGGTTTGCGAGTTTTACTGAAAACCAAGCGCGGCAGCGCGTAGCGGACAAAGAGCGCGGGTTTGCGAGTTTGGATAGGAGCGTATTTGAATGTCCACACAGAATATAGCAGGTGAAGCCACCAGAAAAAATTTAAATATAGAAAAGACAGTGGCCGGTATTTTGCTGTTTTTGTTAGTCATATCCCTAATCCCATTAATGTACTTGGGAAGATATAATCATCCCACAGGAGATGATTACTATTACGGTGTGGACACCCGCCTGGTTTGGGAAGAGACCGGCAAGGTAGGAAGTGTGTTGGCAGAAGCCTGCGTGGGTGTGGCAGAGCAGTACCAAATTTGGCAGGGGACCTATTCTGCAATGTTTCTGATGTACCTGCCGCCCAATATTTGGGGAGAGAGTGCGTATTTTCTGGTCACACCGGTCATTATGTTGTTGTTGGTAACAGGGATATTTTATTTGTTAAAGCCTCTTATGTGTGAGGTAGCAGGCAATTCTACCAGCCTGTGGTGCATAGCATCCTCTGTGGTAAGCATGCTTTGTATACAGACGGTACCCTCCCAGGGAGAAACCTTTTTCTGGTATAACGGGGCCATGTATTATACGGGATTTTTAGCAGTATCCTTTTTGTTTTGGGGAATGCTATGCAGATATTTGCTACGACCAAGGATTTGGAGATTGATTGTGATGGGAGTGCTTGCGGTATTTCTTGCCGGGGGCAATTATGTATCCTTATTACCTACCATGATAATTCTCTTTGGATTGTGGATGGTTCTTCTATATGAAAAAAAGGGCTCAAGGACAATAGGGATAGGTATTACCCTGGGACTACTGCTGGCAGGCTTTGCAGTCAGTGCTTTGGCACCGGGGAATCAGGTGCGTCAGGATGGAATGTGGAAAATTTCTGCAATAGAGGCTATTTTAAAATCCCTGCGGCAAGGAGTACGTTATTCCTTTGCGTGGATTGGAATATGGTGGCTCATAGGAGCACTTATTTTATTACCTTTTCTTTGGAGAAGTTATCAGAAATGCAAATTCCGGTTTCCTTGGCCGGTGGTTGTAATCGGACTTACCTATGGAATTTTTTGCTCCATGTCCTGTCCCCTGTTTTATACTATGAATTCTACAGGACCGGCCAGAGCTGTGTCTATTGTATATTATGGATTTATCTTAGCCACCTTCTTTTGTTACTATTACTTCTTGGGCTATGTACACAGAGTGTTGACAGAGAGGAAAGCTGCACGGCAGGAGTGCAAGCGGACGATTAGTTCCCGCGTGCTTGCAGTATCGGGAGGAGCAATGGTTGGGATATTGTTGCTCATACAGGCGGTTACAGGTGCCATGGGTAATTGTTCCACCTGTAAAGCATTACGGATATTAAGCACGGGAGAAGCCCGGGCGTATCACGAAGAGTTTTTGCAGCGTTTGGCCCTTTTACAGGATGATTCGGTAAGGGATATTGTATTTGAACCCTATACGCATCAGCCGGATATGTTGTTTGTAGGAGATTTGCCCGGTTATCCGGAGGAACCCACCAATCAGCGGGTGGCATGGTATTTTCATAAAGATTCTGTATATGTAAAGTATGAATAATAGAAAGGCGGGTGCTTTTGATAACAGGCACTTGCCTTTTTTTTAAGATTGCCGTAGAATAGTACAGTATGTAAAAAAGTGAGAAATACGCATTATCTATGTGTAGGTAGTAAAGGTGGTACATAAGTAGTATGGAAAAGTTTAAGAAATTATTTGGTGCAGTAGATATGACTGTGGGTGAGCCCTGGAAGCAGATTGTACTGTTTACCATTCCTATGTTGCTGGGAAATATTGCACAGCAGTTGTACAATACCGTGGACAGTATCGTGGTAGGTCATTATGTGGGCGATAATGCATTGGCAGCTGTAGGTAGTGCAGGCCCTATTTTAAACCTGCTGTTGGTATTGTTTATGGGTATCAGTATGGGTGCCAGTATCATGGTGGCACAGTATTTTGGGGCGAAGCAGAGAGAGGAGCTGTCCTATACCATTGGTAATTGTATTACGTTGACCGCTATTTCGGTAGGTATCGTAATGGTGGTAGCGGTAATTGTTGTTCGTCCGCTGTTGGAGATGCTAAAGACGCCGGATAGTATCATAGGTTGGTGCGAATCCTATTTGCTGATTCTGTTCCTGGGTTCTATCGGCAGTGCGTATTACAATATTTTAAGTGGTGTGCTCCGTGGACTGGGAGATGCTATGTCAGCCCTGGTATATTTGCTGGTAGCTACAGCGATTAATATTGTCTTAGACCTGGTGTTTGTGGCAAAGCTGGGAATGGGCGTCAGCGGTGTGGCATGGGCCACTATTATTGCCCAGGCTGTGTCTGCAATATTGTGTTTTAGGCGATTGGCTAAGCTTACGGATATGTTTGATTTGCAACCCAAGTACTTGAAACTGAGTCGGAAATATGCCGGTAGTATGATTTTTTTGGGGCTGCCTTCCGGCTTGACGCAGGCAATCTTTTCCATGGCTATGGTAGTGGTACAGTCCTTGACCAATAGCTTTGGGGAAGCGTTCATTGCGGCCAATGTAATCGTAATGCGTGTAGATGGTTTTGCCATGCTGCCTAATTTCTCCTTTGGTACGGCCATGACCACATATGCAGGGCAGAATGTAGGTGCCAAGGATATGAATCGTGTGATGAAGGGTGCCAAGCAGGGTACCGCCATTGCAGTATTGACTTCTACGGTTCTTACCGGCATAATTTTGCTTTTTGGGAAAGGGCTCATGGGCATCTTTTCAGATACAACGGAGTTGGTAGACTTAAGCTATCAGATGATGTGTATCATTGCAGTAGGATATATTGCTATGGCGGTGACACAGAGCTTGTCCGGTGTAATGCGTGGTGCGGGAGACACCCTGATTCCCATGATAATTTCTTTAGTGACTACGATAGCAATACGAGTACCTGTTGCGTATGGAATTGCCTATGCAACCAGAAGTGCTCAATTCCCGAATGGTAGACAGGAATGTGTATTTATTTCCCTGTTATGTTCCTGGGTAATGGGTGCGTTACTTACCGTTCTCTTCTATAAGATAGGAATCTGGAAGAGAATGGCTATTAAAAAAATTCAATAAATGAATGAGGATACAAAAAGGAATGCTGTTAACGGCATTCCTTTTTCTTTTGTGTAAAAAGGAAAGGTTTGAGGAAAACTGTCGCATAATTGTGGATATATGCATGAAAATATAGTATAATTATAAAAAATATGTAAATTTGGAGGTTACCATGAAATTTACAAAACAAAATGATGCATTGGGGAGGGCATTTCTATTTGCTGGTATTTTAGTTGCAAATGCACTTCCTTATATTTTGCATACGGTGATTTTGACAGTGACCCAAAGAAGTTTGTCGGATTTTGCTTTTGAGTTGTGCAATATTATGCCGGCAGTGGTGGCGGTGGTCATGATTTATCTGGCACTGGGCTTTATGGGAATGACCAGGTTGTGGGATTTTGTCTCCAGTATGCTGGTTTTTTTCTGGGCTACCTTTTTTATGCAGATGGGACAGCGGGTGATACTGCCTAAGCTGGAGGCCTATGTGTACGATTATGTATGGCTGATGCCCGTAGTGTATGGTGCAATGGCACTGCTTACCATCTTTTTCCTGTCAATGGCAGTGTTAAATGGGTTGCGCAGGCCTGTAAAAATGTTGCTGACAATGTTGATGTGGGCAGGATATGCCCTGGCACAGCTGGTGGCACAGCAAGTGTTGGAGTGGATTGTACCTACTATGAAGGCAGGCTTTTTGACCAATTTGGTAATAATATTGGTATATGCCATTGTTGATACATTAATCCTATACGGCATTTTGGTATATGCCAGAAAGGCGACAAATGGTTGGCAGCGGAAGGAAGTGGCTGTTCTTTACAGAACGGTTCCTTATTTGGTAGCGATTGTGATGTGTCTCGTTGCCTGTGGGGTACAAAATGCATCTGAAAAACCCAAGGATATGGTAATCGGAGATTTTCAGGAGGATTTGTTGTATGGTGATATGGCACTGTTCAACGAAAATCTGGAGTATGCCATCCGTTTTTACGAACGTGCATTGAATCGCATGGAAATGTGGAAATTTGTGTTCAATCAGGAAGTAGATGTGGAATATTTACAGAGCCTGGTAAGTACCAAACAGGATTTGCAATTGAATGTGTTATATTGGGAAAAGACCGGTGATTTAAAGGCTATAGAAGATTATCTTTTGTATGATGCAGTAAATCTGGAACTGGCAGTGAAGTATCTGGATATGATGGATATTCGGCGTGATGCGGGAATCAGGCATAATGCCCGTCCGGAGGAGGAGCTGCCGGAGGAAGAACTGAAGAAAAGAATGGAAAGAACAGATGCAATTTTATCAGATATTATTGATATGATGATTGCCAATAATTATTTCCGTAATACTGCCATTTCCATTTCAGATGTGTCGGAAGATAAGGAAGAAATATTGGAAATAATAAAGGAGTATGAAAAAGCACAGTTATCCAGGGATGTGCTTCATACCTTGGCAGAAACCGGAAAGGCGGGCGAAGTGACCCAGGATAGAGTGAATGCAATGCTGGATTACGCAGAAAGCTAT
>JAFUKS010000005.1 GCA_017473445.1 Lachnospiraceae bacterium | reverse complement strand
TTATCAGCTATCAAGTATGCTAAGGTTGAGCCTATCAGAGACGAAGACGGAATCATCGTTGACTTCAAGACAACCGGTGAATTCCCTAAATATGGTAACGATGATGACCGTGTAGACCTTATCGCTCAGGATCTCGTAACCAAGTTCATGACAGATATCATAAGACATCATACCTACAGAAACGGTATTCCTACCACTTCCATCCTGACCATTACCTCTAACGTTACCTACGGTAAGGCAACAGGTAATACACCTGATGGACGTAAGAAAGGACAGCCTTTCGCTCCCGGTGCTAACCCTATGCACGGCCGCGATACTCACGGTGCTGTAGCTTCCTTATCTTCTGTAGCTAAGCTTCCTTTCAAGGATGCTCAGGACGGTATCTCCAATACCTTCACCATCATTCCCGGTGCTCTTGGTAAAGAAGATATGGTATTCTCCGGAGACATCGAGATCGACCTGAATAAGTAATTCGGCTGCGCCGATGGCGCTGACATCGAGATCGACTTAAATAAATAATGTAACGTAATTTACTACCGGGCGGCTTGCCCGCCCGGAAAACTTATAAGGAGGAACACCATGGACGACAAGATGATTGATGAATTAGTCAAGATGCTTGACTCCGGTATGGCAAATGGCGTTGGCCATGTCAATATTGATACAAATGATACGGCACAGAAAAGCGTTCAGACAATGGGATGTTCGGATTGCTCCAGAACCCCTTTAGCATGCAGTGTTCCCACTCTTCATCAGGGCCTCGACGATTACAGCGGCCGCGATGATGAAGACAAAACCAAATCATAAAAGGAGGACTATAACTATGGCAGCATCAAATGCACAGGTTGACAACTTAGTTGCTTTACTGGATGGTTATTCACAGAAGGGTGGCCACCACTTAAACGTAAATGTACTGAACAGAGAAACTTTATTAGACGCTCAGGCTCATCCTGAGAACTATCCTCAGCTTACTATCCGTGTTTCCGGATACGCAGTTAACTTCATCAAGTTAACTCCTGAACAGCAGGCTGACGTTATCTCCCGTACATTCCACGAAGCAATCTAATTGTTTTAGGTTTAAGTACACAAGAGGCTGTTGCAAATTGCAACAGCCTTTTTTATCAAAATTCATTTAAAAGGATGAACGTATTATGAAAGGTAGAATTCACTCTCTTGAGAGTTTCGGCACAGTAGACGGCCCCGGCGTGCGTTTTGTGGTATTTGTGCAGGGTTGCCCTATGCGTTGTGCATACTGCCACAACCCGGATACCTGGGAAATGAACGGTGGCACTTTAATGGAGCCTGCCGAGATTATTGAACAATACGAACGCAATCGCGGTTTTTATAGGGAAGGCGGTATCACCGTTACCGGTGGCGAACCTCTGATGCAAGTTGATTTTCTGATTGATTTATTTACCCTTGCAAAAGAAAAGGACGTTCACACCTGTATCGATACCTCCGGTATCGCTTTTAACCGTACAAACACCGGATATGTGGAGAAATTGGACAAACTGATGACACTGACCGATTTGGTTATGTTGGACATTAAGCACATTGACCCCGACAAACATTATGAACTGACCAGCCAGCCTAATGAACACATTTTAGACTTCTGTAAATATCTGGAAGAAAAAAATGTGCCTATGTGGATTCGTCATGTGGTAGTACCCGGCATTACAGATGATGATGTTTACCTTGAAAAACTGGGTTATTTTATCGGGCAGTTCAAGAATTTAAAGGCTTTAGATGTACTCCCTTACCACACCATGGGCGAGAAGAAATATGAATCCCTTGGCATGGAATACAAACTAAAAGGAGTGCCTGCCATGGACAAGAATAAGGTTGTGGAAAAGAAAGCGGTTATATTAGAGGGCATTAAAAAACGTCGTGCCGAAGGTTGATTATACAGCATATCTGTTCTTAAACCGATATGAAACTTCGACGCAAAAGGTCTTGTATTTATCCTTAATTTATATTACAATATGGTTAATGATAAAAATATATCAATTTTGGATTTATAAAGGAGGATATTTATTATGGCATTTGTAATTAACGATACATGCGTAGCTTGTGGTGCATGCGAATCTCAGTGTCCCGTTGGTGCTATCTCCATGGGCGATGGCAAAATGGAAATCGATCCCAACACCTGCATCAACTGCGGTTCTTGCGCAGGTTGCTGCCCCGTTGGTGCTATCGTAGAAGAATAATTCACGAGACTAAAAGCCGTATCTGCAATGCAGATACGGCTTTTTTATTATTTCCGAAGCAACTTTCTCTTCTTTCTCAACATCTCATCAATCCTCTTATAATGTTCCTCATCTCTCTTTAACTTCTCCGCCTCCCGCTCATCTGCCCATTCCTCCTGCATTCTAAACTG
>JAFUKS010000066.1 GCA_017473445.1 Lachnospiraceae bacterium | reverse complement strand
TTATATGAAAAGTACGAAAGTCTTCAGAAAATCAGCTTTGATTATGCGGTTGTAGAAAAAGAGGAAAATATTCAGGTAATGCGTTTCGGCGGAAGCTGGAAGGATTTGGGAACCTGGAACACATTAACAGAGGCTATGGAAGAGCCATCCGTCGGTAATGTTGTAATGAATGAAAATTGTCACAATCTGCATGTGGTAAATGAATTGGATGTACCGATTCTTTGTATGGGACTAACGGATATGGTAGTATCTGCAGGTCCGGAAGGAATTCTGGTTTCCGATAAGCATCAGTCCAGCTATATCAAACCTTTTGTGGACAAATTCGATCAGGAAATTATGTTTGCGGAAAAATCCTGGGGATATTACCGTGTGCTGGATGTAGAAGAAAACAGTATGACCATTAAGGTCACTTTGAAGGCGGGGCATCGGATGAATTATCATTCCCATGCCCATCGTAAGGAAATATGGACGGTAATTTCCGGTAAAGGGCGTGCAATTATTGACGGAGAAATCCGTGAAATTCGCCCGGGCAATGTACTTCATATGCCCATAGGCTGTAAGCATACCGTTATCGCAGATACAGACTTAAAAATCATCGAAGAACAGTTAGGAAAGCATATTCACGTAAAAGATAAAGTGAAGTACGATTTCCCCATCATAGAAGAATAAAATGTATTATTGCAATGGCTCGTCATGGAAGTAGCATGACGGGCTTTTTTGCATATGATAACTGTATATGGTGCAGGAATGGGGCGGGCAGATATTCCACACGTGACGCGCTCTCGCTCCATGGAATACGTAGCCTCACCAGGCTCGAAAATACCTAGCCAAGTGAAGACGTATTCCAAGGGTCACTTAGTGGGATATCTGCCTGCCACGCTCCTGCACCTTGTACCCCGCACCTGCATCGTGCCTCTTATATCCTGCATCTTGTACCCTGCACCCTGTACATATTCCTACAGACTCGTACATAACCCGGAAAGGTGGAGAATGATGGACAGAGTCAGAAAAAGAATACATTTGGACGAGGTTACGGAGAGCCGGTGGAAGAGAAGTTCTGTAACGATTGCCGTATTAGACAGTGGGATTGCCAGACATCCGGATTTGGAGGGGAAGTGCATTGCCTTTAAAGATTTTGTGAACGGACGCAGCACAATATATGATGATTGTGGGCATGGTACCCATGTGTGCGGAATTTTGTGCGGTAGCGGAGAATTGGCACAAGGAAAATACAGAGGCATTATACCGGGGGCCAGATTGGTGGTGGGTAAGGTGCTTAATGAAAAGGGCGAAGGAAAAGCAGATACTATGCTGGAAGGCTTAGAATGGATTTGGAAAAATTATAAGCGGTTTGACATTCGCCTGCTAAATATTTCCGTGGGAATCGGAAGCCTTAAGAGCAAAGAAAAGCATCAAAGATTAAGAGAGCTGTTGGAAAAGCTTTGGGATGCAGGAGTGGTGGTAGTATGCGCGGCCGGAAATAAAGGTCCCGGAGAAAACAGTATTTCGGCCATTGGAGGTTCAGACCGGGTGATTACGGTAGGTTGTTATGATGATGCATGTGATGTGAAGAAGGAAGAGAATTGCGCTTTGTATTCCGGAAGAGGTGTTCGAAACGCTGTATTTCGTAAGCCGGATTTGGTTGCGCCCGGAACAGGTATTGTTTCTTGTTGCCATAAAGTAAAATGGATAAAGCAGGGATATGAGGAAGCATATATGACCCAAAGCGGTACGTCCATGTCTACACCTATAGTGACCGGTTGTGCGGCACTTTTATTGCAAAGGGAGCCGTATTTACGCAATGAACAGATTAAAGAACGTCTGCATTATTCCTCAGAAGATTTGGGATTATCATGGAATATGCAAGGCTGGGGAATGCTCCATGCAAAAAGACTTTTGGATTCTTGAGAAAAGCTATTGACACTTTTTGCATAATTGTATACAATAGTACAAAACTTACTTTATTATAGTGCAGAAACAGCGTGGAAGCGAGGGAAAGACATGAGAGAAGAGACTTTTATTAACCGTCCTGTGACAATGAATGACAGAAATAATTTGTTGCAGATTGAAGAGCACATGTACGTATTGGATGATGTACCGAAGCCAAACGTATTTAGAAATATGTTCCCGTATTCCGAGATACCAAAGATTCCATTTAATGATCGAATTGTACCTCATAATATGCCGAAGGACATTTGGATTACAGACACTACATTCCGTGACGGACAGCAGTCAAGAGCGCCATATTCTACAGAGCAGATTGTAACTATTTTTGATTATTTGCATAGATTAGGTGGTCCTAACGGTATGATTCGTGCGTCAGAGTTCTTTTTGTATAGCAAGAAGGACAGAGATGCAGTATATAAATGTATGGAACGAGGTTATCAGTTCCCTGAGGTTACCAGCTGGATCCGTGCCAGCAGGGAAGACTTTAAGCTGGTAAAAGAAATCGGTATGAAGGAAACCGGTATTCTGGTAAGCTGTTCTGATTATCATATTTTCCTGAAATTAAAAATGACCAGAAAACAGGCACTGGAGCATTACATCAGTGTGATTAAGGAATGTCTGGATGAGGGTATCAGCCCCAGATGTCACTTGGAGGATATTACCAGAGCAGATATTTACGGCTTCGTAGTTCCTTTTTGTAGAGAGTTGATGGAACTTATGGATGAGTATAAGATTCCGATTAAGATTCGTGCCTGCGATACTATGGGATATGGTGTTAACTTCCCGGGTGCAGTTATTCCCCGTAGCGTACAGGGTATTATTTATGCCTTGAATGTGCATGCAGGTGTACCTTCTGAGTTGATTGAGTGGCACGGTCACAATGACTTTTACAAGGCAGTTGTTAATTCCACCACAGCCTGGCTATACGGTTGTAGCGGTATTAATACCTCTTTGTTTGGTATTGGTGAAAGAACCGGTAATACACCTTTGGAAGCTATGGTATTTGAATATGCACAGCTTCGCGGTGATTTAAATGGTATGGATACTACGGTAATTACCGAGCTGGCAGAATATTATGAGAAGGAAATCGGCTACACGGTTCCTTCCAGAACACCTTTTGTAGGTAAGAACTTTAATGTTACCCGTGCAGGTATTCATGCAGACGGACTTTTGAAGAACGAAGAAATTTACAATATTTTTGATACCGAGAAATTCTTGAACAGACCGGTACTTTGTGCGATTTCCAATACCTCCGGACTGGCGGGTATTGCTCACTGGATTAATACATATTACAAGTTGAAGGGTGACGACCAGATGGATAAATCCTGTGAACTTGTGCATGAAGTAAAGGATTGGGTAGACGAAGAATACGCAGGCGGACGTGTAACAGTACTTACGGATGATGAAATTGTAGCTTGTATCAATAGAGTTTGTTTGGAAAAAGGACTGACTATCGGTAAATAGCCGGCCATGAAGAATGGAGAGAATCGTGGGTAAATATGATGTGAAGCAGGAAGTGACCAATAAATATTCCCTGCGCGGACGTGTGTTTCATCGTTTGCGTGAGGATATTTTAAGCGGTAAGTATAAAGAGGGAGATGAGCTGAAGGAGGTTGCCATCGGTGAAGAACTGGGGGTCAGCAGAACTCCGGTACGAGAGGCATTTAGGCAGTTAGAGCTGGAGGGACTTATTCAGATTATTCCTAATAAAGGTGCGTATGTAACCGGCATTACAGAAAAGGATGTTAAGGATATTTATATGATTCGTTCTCTGTTAGAGGGCTTATGTGCCAGATGGGCATGTGAGCATATTACAGATGAGCAAATGGAGGAAATGGAAGAAAATATTTATCTGGCAAAGTTTCATGCACAGAAGGGACATTTGGAGCAGATGGCTGAGCTGGATAACCGATTCCATGACATCTTGTACGAAGCGTGTAATTCCAAAATGCTGGAGCATCAGTTGAAAGACTTTCATGAGTATGTGCTTCGTGTTCGTAAAAAGACATTGTCCAATGTAAACCGTGGACCAAAGTCCAATGAAGAGCATGAGCAGATTATGGAAGCTATCAAGGCGAAAGATGCGGACAAAGCAGAGAAATTAGCCAATATGCATATGATTAATGCCTATGAAAATATGGTGCAAAGCGGATTGCATGAAGCGTATGTGGACCCTGTTTAGTTAGATAAAAAGCCGTTGTGAGCAGATATGCAGAGGCAGATAGAAGGGTAATATAAACGAATAAAAAGGAGAAAACCATGGACAAGATTAAAATGACCACACCCCTTGTGGAGATGGACGGAGACGAAATGACCAGAATTCTCTGGCAGATGATTAAGGACGAGCTTTTGCTGCCTTATATTGATTTGAAGACAGAGTACTATGATTTAGGTCTGGAGCATAGAAATGAAACCAACGATCAGGTAACGGTAGATTCTGCAAATGCTACCTTAAAGTATGGTGTTGCGGTTAAGTGTGCTACCATTACCCCGAATGCGGCTCGTATGACCGAGTACAATCTGAAAGAAATGTGGAAGAGTCCTAACGGAACCATTCGTGCTATTTTAGACGGTACTGTATTCCGTGCACCGATTTTGGTAAATGGTATCGTTCCTTATGTAAAGAATTGGACCAAGCCCATTACCATTGCAAGACATGCTTATGGTGATGTTTATAAGAATACGGAAATCAAGGTGCCCGGTGCAGGCAAGGCTGAGCTTGTTTATACTGCAGAGGACGGAACAGAAGTAAGAGAATTAATACATAATTTCAAGGGTGCAGGTATTTTACAGGGTATTCATAATACAGAGGAGTCTATTACCAGCTTTGCAAGAGCCTGCTTTGCTTACGCAGTAGATACTAAGCAGGATTTATGGTTCTCTACCAAGGATACTATCTCCAAGAAGTATGACCATACCTTTAAGGATATTTTCCAGGAGATTTATGATAACGAATACAAGTCAAAATTTGAAGAACTGGGTATTGAATATTTCTACACCCTGATTGATGATGCGGTAGCACGTGTTATCCGTTCAGAGGGCGGATTTATCTGGGCATGTAAGAACTATGACGGTGATGTTATGTCAGACATGGTAGCAACTGCTTATGGTGATTTGTCTATGATGACTTCCGTACTGGTATCCCCCAACGGTGTTTACGAGTACGAAGCGGCTCACGGTACCGTACAGCGTCACTACTATAAGCACTTAAAGGGTGAGGAAACCTCTACCAACTCCATCGCAACTATCTTTGCATGGACAGGTGCACTCCGCAAGCGTGGTGAATTGGATGGTATTGCAGAGCTTTGTGATTTCGCTGATAAGCTGGAAAGAGCATGTATCAAGACTATCGAAGACGGTAAGATGACCAAGAGCTTATCTATGATTTCGACCTGCGAGAATCCGGTAATTTTGAACAGCTTAGATTTCATTAAGGCAATTAGAGAAACTTTGGATAGTTTGATGTAAAAATGTGGGCACATCTTTTTGGGATGATGTGCCCTAAAATTTATCTCAAAAGGGGGAAAAAGGATTGCAAAGTACTATGAAAATGAATAAAATTTTGACAGACAG